>JAATEU010000603.1 GCA_015655565.1 Clostridiales bacterium | reverse complement strand
GGGGAGGAAGTTCGTCACTGGAGTGACGGCGTGTCAGGGCCTGACTTGTCAGACGCTTTATTGATAGGAAATAAGTCCCGTGAATTTTAAAATACTCCGCTTAGGATGCACATGCCGCTGAAGCGGATACTGCCGAAAGCGGCCAGGGTTGGTGCCGGTGTCTGTCAGGCAGACACTTTCTTATGGATTAATTAAATAATACCTTGGTTTTTACTTGTTTTAATTATCTTTGGATGGTAATATAAATATTAGCATAGCTACTACTAAAGAGAGGTCTTTATATGCTTCAGTTAATTGAGGTTAAAAAATATTATAAAAATAATAAAGCGGTGGACGGGATTTCCTTTGAAATAAATAAAGGTGAAATTTTTGGTTTGGTTGGAGCAAATGGAGCAGGAAAATCTACTGCCATTTCCATGATTACTACTATGATTAAGCCGGATAGCGGAGATATCCTTTATCAAGGGGAGAGTATCGTAAAAAACCCGAAAGCTATTCGAAAACATTTGGGCTATGTACCGCAGGATATTGCCCTTTATCTGTCTCTTTCGGGAAGGGATAATCTTTTATTCTGGGGCAATGCTTATCATGTTCCTAAAAAAATTTTAAATGAGAGAATATATGAAGTTTGTGATATAATAGGTTTTACAAAGGATGTGCTCAGTCAAAAGGCGGGAACCTATTCCGGAGGAATGAAACGCCGTTTAAATTTAGGTGCTGCCTTACTGCATCAACCGGATTTCATTGTTTTAGATGAACCTACGGTTGGTATTGATATTATAGCAAGAAATCAAATCCTTGAATCTATTAAAAGATTAAATAATATAGGGACAACAGTTTTATATTGCGGACATTACATGGATGAAGTAGAACGGATTTGTGATACAATCTGCATACTGGAAAAGGGGAGGGAAATTGTGTGCGGCAGTAAAGAGATGTTATTAAACGGGCCAAATAAAACATTAGAAAATCTGTATTGTGAATTATTAGGAGTGAATCAGGTGATTTAGAATTTTTTATAATAAAGCTGATGTAGGCAGCAGATGGGAGTTTATATGGAACGCTACGAAAACATAGTGAAAATAGAAGAAATAAGAAGACTGGCAGAAAATAACCAGTATGTAAAAGCAATAAAAATATTGAATACTATGGATGTAAGCAAAATAAAAGCATTAACTGATTTAAGTATTATTGCTGATGTTTATATGCAGAATGAACGGTATGATGATGCCATGTTGGTTCTTACTAAAATATATGAAAAAACAAAAACAAGAAGAGTATTGTACCAGCTTGTTGATTTATCCATAAAGCGTGGCAGTGCGACAGAAGCGGAAGATTATCTGGAACGTTATGTAAAGGCTGCACCCCAGGATTATAATCGTTTTATATTCCGTTATTGTATTGATAAATTAAACGGTGATCCATATGATGTTTTAATTGCCTCCCTTGAACGGCTGAAAGAATATGAATATATTGAAATGTGGGCATATGAACTTGCTAAGCTGTACCACAAAGCCGGAATGAAGGATAAGTGCATCCGCGAATGCAGTGATATCGTTTTGTGGTTTGGCGAAGGTATCTATGTTGAAAAGGCAAGGCTGTTAAAAGGTTATTATGTAGGTGAAATCAATCCCATACATATGTTAAAAGCAAAAGAAAAAAAAGAGGCGGAAAAGAAGCTGGGCCTGGATAAAACTAAGGACTACAGTACTATCCGGAGCCAAATAGACCAATTTCTGGCAGGAGAGGAATCCAATGAGGAGGATTCAGAGGAGGCTTCTTATCCGGATACTGTTAAAACGGAAAAGTCATTCAAAACGTATACATATATTGATGACAAACAGGAAGAAGAGACTCTGGTACGTATCTGGAATGAATATGAGGGCGCTGATGAATTAGAAGAAGATAGCAGTCAATATGATGCTGTTGAAACAGGCAATAACTTGAATGCCTCTTATGATGAAGAAGCAGGCAATGGAAAAGGTTATGGGCGAGAAGATGAATTAACTGAAGAACCAGATATTGGACAAGAATATGAATCGGATGAAGAACCGGATGAAGGACAAGTAGATGAATCGGGTGAAGAACCAGATGAAGGACGAAAAGATAAATCCGATGAAGGACCGGATGAAGGACAAAAAGATGAATCCGATGAAGAACCGGATAATAAACAAGCGGCCGGACAATGTGATGAACAAATAACCCTGCAGGAAGATGGTCCAAATAAAGAACAATACAGGGAACCCCTTCAGGAGTTTAAAAATCAATATGATGCTGCAGAAATAACACCTGATTTGGCTGAAAAATCTGACATCGGAGATTCTTTCAAGGAAAAAGATTATATGCCGGGTAAATTTGCTTCTGTTTTTTTTGATGCCGGTATGGATTATGAAAAAGATTTTGGCTATTTTATACATATGGAATTATGCAGAAAACAAATCGAAACATGCTTAGAAAACATTTTATCGGATTATACTAAAATAAATCATATGATCATTACCGGAGGAAGAAAATCCGGAAAGACGACGTTAGCTAAAAGGATATCAAAGGCACTTTATGGTTTGAACCGGATTAATACGAACCGGGTTGCTAAAATATCAGCTGTGAAACTTAATAGTATTTCACTGGAATCCAAAAAAGATAAATTAATTAACAGCTGCTTAATTATTGAAGAAGCAGGATTACTGGAAGTCAGTGGAACTGAACAATTACTCCGTCTGATACGGGATTTAAAGGGAAATATTTTTGTTATATTGGAAGATTGTGATTCCGGAATAAGTCCGCTGCTTAAAACGAATCAAAAGCTTCAGGAAACCTTTAAAAATACAATTCGGCTTCCTGAATATACAAAACACGATTTGCTTGGTTTTGCAGCCGGTTATATAGAGAGATATGATTATCAGTTCACAGG
>JAATEU010000559.1 GCA_015655565.1 Clostridiales bacterium | reverse complement strand
TTAAAAAAAATCGGTAAATGTAGTTTAACGTTAATGCTATCAGGTGTACTGCTGTTTTCTATGGCACAACCTGCATATGCAGCAACCATCGCAATACTTAGCTGGCACCTTGTAGATTCCGGAAAGAACCTTGACTGGACAGGAAGTACAAGTTACCTGGCAGAATTCACATCGGGAGTTAATATATGGAATGCATACAAATCAGGAGTCATAAGAGAAGATACTGAATATACGGTAACTGATCTTACTATCTCCGATTATTATGAAGTAAGTAATGTCGTAGGATATACTTCCTCAGCCGGAGTTATAAGATTTAATTCCTATCATATGAACAGTCTTGGAACGACATATCGGACGAATGTAACAACACATGAACTTGGACATGCCCTTGGATTAGATCATAATCAAAGAGGGGATGTCATGTATGCATATGTTACAACGGTAACCGCTTTATCTGCAAATGATAAAGCTTCATACGATGCTTCTTATGCAAGATATTAGGAAAGGATGTGAAAGTTTATGAGAGCAAAAATCAAAACAAATAAAAAGAAATATCTTTTTGCCGTATCTGTTCTAATCATTGCAGCCGCTGCATTTATTTCTGTTAATCAAAATAAAGAATTAATATCAGCGAATGCCGGAATACCAACAAGTTACCTACATGGTTCCTTCCGCATTGATGTGTACGATCAGAGTGCATTAGTCGGTGATGCAGATTATGTGTTTGCCGGCAGAGTTGAGGAACAAACAGATACGGAATATAAATTTTCTGTAGTTGGAGAAACAAGTGACGGCCCGGTTGAGCTTTCCAGTCCATATACAAATTATTCTGTTACCGTTCTTAAAAATATAAAAGGTGAACTGATACAGGATAGTGCAATACCGGTACAAAAAGCGGGCGGATTAGAAAAAGACAAAAGCACCAGCTTTGTATATGAAGATGATGTTTTACCCGAAGCCGGTGAAATCTATGTATTTTTTGCATATGCTCAACCTGATGGATCTCTATTAGTTTCAGGCCCAAATTCAAACATCCCATTAGAGATAACGACAAACAAAAAAATAAATATAAATATTGATTCGGCATTAAATAAAACAGAAGAATATAAAGATGTTCTTTCTGCTTTAGAAAATCAGAAGACAACGGACAGACAACGGTTTGTATCTGATTACGATGCTTCCAATCAAAAATAAGATTCTTATGAAATAATATAACAGAAACAAATAGAAAGGGCTGTTATAAACAGACATATTGCATTTATAGGTGCATGTGTCGGTTTATAACAGCCTTTTCTATTTATTTTGAGAAAAACCTTTTGTAAAAACTCATATAAATAATGTGAACAATTGCTATGACCAGCTGACCGTAAAAAGAGCTTATTCAAAATCAATATAAAAATGTATTGATCTTGGAACAAGCCCTTTATCTATATAATGGTTTTGGATTCAAATCAAATTGAACTACTTTACTTATGCTATTTTAGATTTTGCAACCTCGGTTAAAGCAGTAAAGCCTGCAGGATCGTTAATAGCCATGTCAGATAACATTTTTCTGTTAATTTCCACACCGGCAACTTTTAAACCATGCATAAGTTTACTGTAAGAAAGACCGTTCATCCTGGCCGCTGCATTGATTCTGGCAATCCATAACTGTCTGAACTGTCTCTTTCTTTGTTTTCTTCCGGCGAAAGAAGAAGTTAAAGCTCTCATTACTGATTGTTTTGCTACTCTATATTGTTTTGATCTGGCACCTCTGTATCCTTTAGCCAGCTTTAATACTCTGTTATGTCTTTTTTTAGCGTTTAACCCGCCTTTAACTCTTGCCATGTCCTATTCCTCCTTATCACCGATATCTTAAAGATATGGCATAATCTTCTTCATATTCTTTACTTTTGTTGCATCTGTTAAGGTAGCTTTTCTAAGGTTTCTCTTTCTCTTAGTAGTTTTCTTGGTTAAGATATGGCTTTTATAAGCTTTCATTCTCTTTAATTGTCCTGTACCTGTTTTTTTGAAACGCTTTGCTGCTGACCTGTTTGTTTTAATTTTAGGCATGATATTTCCTCCTTAATCATGATACAATTAACTCATCTCCCTTACGGGTTGTCCAATTGTCTTATTTTATTATTATGACACTAAGCAAAATCCTCCGCGATTCCTATTGCAGAACCGAAATCAAGGTTTCGGTTATAGTCTATATAAGACGTCCGGAATTCCGGACATTTACAAAGTGTAATTAACGCTTTTCAGTTAAAAACAAAATCATGCTTCTGCCTTCTAACTTTGCTGGTTTCTCAACGACTGCAACATCTTCTAGCCTTGCAAAGAAATCATCTAATATCTGCTTACTGGATGACACATGTGCCATTTCTCTACCACGGAAACGAAGAGCTACTTTCACTTTATCACCTTTTGTGATAAACTTTCTCGCCTGATTAGCTTTCGTATTAAGATCATTCTCATCAATATTAGGGGATAGACGAATCTCTTTTACTTCAGTAATCTTCTGCTTCTTCTTAGCTTCTTTTTCTTTTCTTGCTAATTCGTATCTGTATTTACCATAATCGATAATTTTACATACAGGCGGTTTAGCGGTAGGAGCAATCTTAACTAAATCCAGATTCACTTCTTTAGCAAGCCTCATTGCTTCTTTAATGGGCATAATTCCCAACTGCTCGCCTTCTTCTCCAATTAAACGGACTTCTTTGTCTCTAATTTGCTCATTGATCATTAATTCACTAATAGTACTGCACCTCCATAGGTTGAATATTACATTATCGTGTTATTTTATGACATAAAAAAGTGGATAGCAAAGACTATCCACATTCCAAATCCGCTGGGTTCCTCACTGAATTTGACTTCAATAAGTACTATTCCTTACAGCCATAAGCTGATCACCGAAATTATAAACCAAAGTCACATATTAGTGCTAAGGTGAGAGTGGATACTCTGCTTTGTTGTTATCGCCGGATCACCCGAACAAATTGCGCATGATTCACAAGCCCTTTTATTATAACATATCCAAAAATAAATGTCAATAAATATAAAAAAATTTGTATAGTTCTGTATGATAAAATATTTTTAATCGCTGTTAAGCAAATGCACAACCTTTATATTTAAAGAAAATATTTTTTCCTGTGTCACCTATTCCTGCCCGAATTCGGACAATTTCAAGTCTTTATTTCGATCCAATACCGTCTGTATGCTCCATCTGTGAACAAAAAGTAATAATGGACTGCCTTTTAAATTCTTCACCTTTTTTGTATCCGAAGTAACATTTAGCTTACTTACGTCAATATTTTTATTCTCAATCCAACGGATATACCCATAGGTCAGAGGTTCCATACGGATTTCCACACCATACTCAGACTCCAGCCGGAATTTTAATACATCAAATTGCAGGATGCCAACAACACCTACAATAATTTCTTCCATACCCGAATTAAATTCCTGGAAAATCTGAATGGCACCTTCCTGGGCAATCTGGGATACCCCTTTTAAGAACTGTTTTCTCTTCATGGTATCTACCTGTCTTACCTTGACAAAATGATCCGGTGAAAAGGTTGGAATGCCTTCATAGCTAAACTTTTTGTCAGGCATGCACAAAGTATCGCCAATTGAGAATATCCCCGGATCAAAAACACCGATAATATCCCCGGCATATGCTTCCTCAATAATTTTCCGCTCCTGGGCCATTAATTGCTGAGGCTGGGAAAGTCTTAATTTTTTCCCGCCCTGTATGTGGTTTACCTCCATTCCGGCTTGGAATTTACCGGAACAGATTCTCATAAATGCAATCCGGTCCCTATGGGCCTTATTCATATTTGCCTGAATCTTAAAGACAAAGGCAGAAAAATCATTTTCTACCGGATCAATCATTCCTTCCGAAGACCTTCTGGGCAGCGGCGGGGTTGTCATGGATAAGAAATGTTCCAGAAATGTTTCCACGCCAAAGTTAGTCAGAGCCGAGCCAAAGAAAACCGGTGTTAACTTCCCTGCTCTTATGGATTCAAGGTCAAATTCACTGCCGGCACCATCCAAAAGGTCGATTTCCCCGGATAAAGTATCATGATTCACCTTGCCGATTAAGGCATCCAGACTCTGATCACCCAATTCAGCTTCAACCGTATCCACTTCCTTCTGTCCGTTATTTGCAGCAAAGAAACGTGTGATATGTTTTGTTTCCCTGTCATAAACACCCTTGAAGTTCTTACCGGAACCAATAGGCCAGGTAACCGGGCAGGTACGGATTCCAAGTACTGTTTCAATATCATCCAGAAGTTCAAAGGTATCCTTTGCTTCCCGGTCCATCTTATTGATAAACGTAAAGATTGGGATGTTCCGCATGACACACACCTTAAATAATTTAATGGTTTGGTTTTCTACGCCCTTTGATGCGTCTATTACCATGACCGCAGAGTCTGCTGCCATTAAAGTCCGGTAAGTATCTTCTGAAAAGTCCTGATGTCCCGGTGTATCCAGGATATTAATGCAGTAATCCCCATAATTAAATTGCATGACGGACGAAGTAACCGAAATACCACGCTGTTTCTCTATCTCCATCCAATCCGAAACCGCATGCCGGTCTGTTTTTTTACCTTTAACCGATCCTGCAAGATTAATTGCTCCTCCGTATAACAAAAGCTTCTCCGTTAAGGTTGTCTTACCTGCATCCGGATGGGATATAATTGCAAATGTCCGTCTCTTATTAATTTCCTTCGTATAATCAGCCAAAATAAATCCTCCACAATTTATATTCAAGTTAACAATATTATAAATGAGTTAATCAGACATATTATCTACAATTTACAATTTCATAAGCTATAACCCGTTTTTACCTTGTTATTCCGCATTTCTTTATAAATGTAGATCTCTATCAAAACCACTTCATAATATAATAAAAGAGTACACATTGTCAAGGTATAAGTGTGAAATCAAAATGGCTGAAAAGGGTAAATTTAACAAACCATAATAAAAATTAT
>JAATEU010000141.1 GCA_015655565.1 Clostridiales bacterium | reverse complement strand
TGCAATGATTTTTTAAACACGCTCTAGGAAGCGGAAGAATATCTGCCGGAAAATTTCGAAAGCCTCAGCGGATGCTTTATCCACCTTGCACTGCAGGTTGAAGATGTGGAAACAGCCGTTAAAAAAGCTGTAGAATGAATATTTTTTCCATCACCCATCTGTTTTCTGTTTAAAAAAGAGCAGGAAATTTCTTTCCTGCTCCATTCGAAAAATCATTATTATATATTATTCTATTTATTGCGGGACAAACTTCTCATTAGCCTCCTGAGCCCGCTTCTTTTTTACACGTATTTCTTCAAAAAGCCCCTGGTTATTAGCAACAATCAGAATGATTAGAAGGAATACCCCCTGTGAGATATCACGAACTGTTGTAGATAAACCAACAGCTACAAGACCCGTTGTCAGCATCTTCATAGTAAATGTACCAATAGCAACACCAACAGGCATATTGCAATATTTGCTTAAGAACATACCAATAAAAATACCCATCATCGCATCAAAAATCGCTGTAACTGTTTCCATACCACTGGCCGGCGATATCTTTCCCTTTGATGATACATAAATTACAGCTGACATTCCAAGAAATAAACCACCAAAAATAAAGGATTTTAATTTTGTCTTTGCCGGACTTAAGCCGGCATTTCTTGCAATCAACTGTCCATTGCCAAGTGCTCTGACATCATGTCCGAAGGATGTATAGTTATACACAACATAAATAATTACGAACATAATACCAAGAATAATAAAGCAATATGGCGCACGTGCCAATATGGTTATCTCATTTTGAATCAGAACACCATTACCCGAATTTACTACATAGGTCAATGTTTCGTACACCATTACCAAACCAATGGTAAGTACCATGGATGGTACTTTCATTACATTGTATAACACACCGGTAAACGTGCTCATTATTACTGCAGCCAAGACAGTAAACGCAATAAGACCCGGCAAGCCGGTATTGGTTAATACCGCTAAATTACCGCCTGCAATGGATGCAACATACACAACCGCCCCGGCAGAAAAATCCCACATACCAATGCTCATATTAAATGCAAGTGCCCAGGACATCAGGATAGGCTGCACTGCCTGTCTGGCAATCACTGTCATTTGCTTTCCTGTACCAAAACGTCCTGTTTCAGTAACCAGAGCAAAAAATAAATACACACAAATCGGCAAAATCAATGACTTTAATGTTCGCAATGCATAATCTTTCACTTTTGAATTCATACCACACCTATACCTTACTTAACTTCCAAATCTATTCCCTGTATGAATTGCAGTAATCATACAGAGACAAATTTGGTTTAAATGTTATCAACTATTGAAATAAATCAGCATGTCTTTCTACGATATCATCAATACTATAGTTGGTATTATATTCTTCGTATAAAGCAAGATCCGCCTCCGGATTGAATGCTTTGATTAATGCTTTAATTTCATCTCCTGTGTATGCAGGGATATTACCTTCTAAATATTTAACATAGTTATCATAATCTTCTACAGACTGTAATATTAAGAAATTTCTGTAAAGAGGCTGCGTAAGATCATCCAGGATTTTGTTTCCTGTAATTGCATTGTACAGTAAGGAAAAAGCGATACCGGATGTCGGAGCCTGTCCGCCTGCAATCCAGCCAAGGTCACCGCTTTCAAGTCTTTCACCTGTACCTTCACCAATATCGAATGTAGCTAAGACTACGTTACCCGAAAGCCCTTCCGATGTCATAACCTGATAGTATTCTTCCACATCACCGCCGGTTATGAGGATACCATCCATTTCCGGATAAGTAACAGCAAAGGTTGTAAGAGCCTCTGATATATCGGTACCACGATAGGTAGCCAATACATTCAGGTCACCGTACTTTTCAATTTCCGCTTCTATACCACGTACCCGGTTGTCATGGTTCGCTGAAGCACCCGCTTGAAGTGATAACCAAACGATATTTCTGCATCCTCTTTCATAAAGATCCTCTACCATCATTTCTCCGCCGGATACATCGCTCTCAGTTATCATACCTGCAAAATATTTGCTATCTGCAATCATTCCAAGAATTTCATCGTCCGTTACTACATTACAGAACTGTGCCAGATATACCCCGGCTTCTTCACATTTTTCAACCATAGCCGCAAATAAACCAAGTGTCATGATCCCTTCACAGCCAGCTTCAATTAAGTTCTCCGTTTCGCTGATACAATCTTCCGCAAGATATGCTTCTGCATACACAAGTTCAACGTTGAATTCGGACGCCAGATAATCCATATTCTTCTTCATGGAAGTACTCAGCTGATCTGTATAGCCATACCATATTACACCGATTTTATGAGGTTCTAACTCATCCGCAGACGGATATTCAGATTCGCCTGCATCAAAGTTATAAGAACTTTCAGAAGTTCCTGATTCTGATGCAACACTTTCACTGCTTTTTGAAGTATTTGTGTCTGAAGTCGAGACGGAATTACCGCAACCTGCTAACATACCGGCTGTCATAGCCATACATAATGCTAATGCTAAAAGCTTTTTCATAAATAAATCCTCCTTGTTAGTTGAATATTTCTCCCTTTTTACGTTCATAACTGATATATACGATAATCAAAAACAGAATACCCTTTACACCATCCACGTAATTCGGATTCAGACCCCAAATAGTAAGGCCATTCCCTAAAACAGATACCGTAACAGCACCTACTACTGCTGATCTGATTTTTGCCTTGGCACCGCCAAATAAAGGAAACCCGCCTAATACAATTGCAGTCATAACATCAAGCATTAAGCCGGAGCCGGTAGAGGCGGTTACAACGCCGGTACGGGTTAATGTGAAGAAAGCTACGGTACCTACGGTCGCACCAATAATCACATACGCCAGAATTGTGTATTTTGTAACATTAATACCGCTGTGTTTTGCAGTGGTAATATTACCGCCCATTACTTTCATTTTTTTACCAATCTGTGTATATTCAAATACATAATATCCCGCTGCAATAATAACAGTCAGAACAATTGCTTTTAATACATTGTTGTTCCAGCCTGAATATTCCGAGTATGGCATATAAATATCGGTATCTGCCACTGCGGTAGCAACAATACCTTTACAAATATTCATAATACATAAACTTACTACAAATACAGGTACTCTTGTACATACGGATACAATGCCGTTTATAGAGCTGATCAACATACCACAGATAATGGAAATCGGTAAAATCATCCAGACAGGTACCCCATGATTCATTGCTATCACTGCAATGATAACAGAGATAAAGCCCTGCACATAACCAACGGACATATCCATTCCGCCATATCCATATACAAAAGCAGCACCTACGCAGACAATAATCAGTGTATAACTCTGATTTACCAGATTAATAAGATTACTGGAATTCACTGTTCTTCCGCCGGTTACAATTGCAAAAAAGAGAATGATGAATATCAAACCCAGAAAGGGGACAATGGCGTTAATCCTATTTTTCCGTTTCATCTGATGAATCAATTCTGCCTGTCTTTGTTTTTCTTCTTCCCTTTCCTTTGCTAACACTTTTTCTGCCATGCCTTCACCTCCTAAATCATGTATTCAATAATATCATGCTCAGAGAGAACCTCATTTCTGGTAAACTCACCTGATATAACACCGTCTTTCAAGATTAGAATACGGTCACTCATACCTATCAGTTCCGGAAGTTCTTCAGAAATCATAATAATGGACTTGCCTGCTTTTTTCAGTTCATACATCAAAGCATACATATTAGCCTTAACACCAACATCAATACCGCGCGTCGGACAGTCCAGGATAAAGATTTCACTCCCGTTTGCCAACCATTTTGAGAAAACAACCTTCTGTTTATTGCCGCCGGAAAGCTCATTGCAGTACTGGGAATCAGAATAACATTTAATTTCCATTGTTTTAACCTGTTCCTGCGACATCTTCTTCTCACTTGCCGGAGATATGAAGGTTGCCTTAGATAAAAGCGGTAAGCTTGGAGATACAATATTATCTTTAATGCTTGCAGTTAAGATGAGTGCTTCTTTATCACGATCTTTCGATACATAACCAATCTTATTCTTAATCGCCATCTCAGGACCGGTTATGATAAGATTTTTTCCTTCTTTTACCAATTTCACATTCCCGGTAAGAAGCTTATCTATGCCAAAAGCCGCACGCCCTATTTCATGCATGCCGCAGTCAGATAAACCACCAAGACCTAAGATTTCACCTTTATGTAATTTCGCACAGAAGTTCTCAACATTAACGCCGGTAGTTACCTGATTAAATTCCAGTACAACTTCATCGTCACAGGAACCATCATAATCAGCACGGTAATAACTGCCGGAAAGATCACGGCCTACCATCAATCTTCTTAACTTGTCAATTGCCATTTCTTCTTTCGTCAAAGTGCCGATAAAGTTACCGTCGCGCAACACAGTGATTGTATTACATACTTTCATCAGTTCTTCTAAATCATGGGAAATAAACAATACCGATTTATTTTTCTCCTGCATCTTGCGAATCGTATTATAAATAATGGTTCGGCCCTTTTGCGCCAATGCAGTTGTAGTCTCATCAATGATGAGTACTTCCGGCTCCGAGTACATTGCCCGCGCAATTTCTACAATTTTTCTGTCTTCAAAATTCAAGGTATCAATCAGCGCAGTCGGATCAATTTCCGGAATGCCAATTTCTTCCAATACTTTTTTCGCTGCCTGATTCATTTTGCGAAGACTTAAGAAACCGCCTTTCGTAAACTGTTTCAAATTTCCAAGAAAAATATTAGACGCTACCGTAATACCGGAAATTGTCCCTGCTTCCTGAACAATCATACTGATTCCCTGCATCTGTGCATCCACGTTCCCCTTCGGGTTAAATGACTCGCCTTTTAAGATCATTTCACCTTCATCAGCCGTCTGAGCACCTGCTATAATGGAACATATAGTAGATTTACCAGAACCATTTTCTCCAATCAGTCCGCGAACCTCCCCACGGTTAATCTTCAGATTCACATCAACCAATGCTCTTGTAGGACCAAAGGATTTATATATGCCTTTTGTTTCCAATAAACATTGACTGCTCATTCAATCACCCCATTCTTTTGTTTATTCTGCCTGCCCCCGGCCTTTAAGAAGCAGGCAGATATGATACCTCTCTTATAAAGCAACGCTGCCTTGATGTAAATCTTTATTTGCACTGCTTGTTCCGATATATACCTCATATTCCATGTGCTCTAATTCCATCCGGCCGTTCTTCGGATTGAACCAGCATAATTCTTCGGCCGGACATGAAATTTCTACTTTTCTGGTTTCGCCTTTTTCTAAAGATACACGCCGAAAGCCTCTTAATAACTTCACCGGTCTGTCCACTGCAGAATTTTTGAAACCTACATACATCTGGATAACTTCATCTCCGCTTCTGTCTCCGATATTGGTCACTTCACAGGAGGCAATTACCGCATCCTCAGATGCTTTAAATTCTGTATTCTCTACCGCAAAAGCAGTATATGACAAACCAAAACCGTAAGGAACACTCGGTGCAATACCCTCTTTTTCCAATTTTGCATAACCATGATAATAGTCATACCACTGCGTTTCCGTATCCCAGTTTACCTGAGGCAAATCGGATTCTTTAAACGGCACCACGTAAGGAAGTTTACCACTTGGATTTACATCGCCGAAAATGATTTCCGCTATTGCAGTTCCACCTTCCATACCGGCATAGTAAGCCATCATAATAGCACTTACGCTATCTTTCCATTCCTCCATCATAATCATGTTGCCGCCAATCATAACCACAACGGAATTTTTATTCACAGGACCAATAATCCGGATTAATTCGATTTCATCCTGATGTAAGCCAAGGCTATATTGACGGTCACCGCCAATACAACCGGTATAAGATTTATCCAGTTCAGTTGCTACATATTCACCTTCATCGTCATGATCATAGCCAACAACAAAGATAACCGCATCTGCACTTTCTGCTAACTCTTTTGCATGTCCCAGGTCTTCTCCGTTATAGTAAACCACTTCGCTCTTCGGAGATACATTTGCCAAACCTTTTATAGGGGTAACAACATACGCCGGATGTACCTGACTGGAGCCATGATCACCGGTTACTTCTTTTTCTCCCAATCTGCCAAGTACTACAATTCTGCCGGCTGCTTCTTTATTCAAAGGTAACAGATTGTTATTATTTTTTATTAAGGTAATACCTTTTCTTGCGGCCTCTAACGCCAGGGCAATGTGCTCTTTGCATCCAAGCACACTCTCATCGCAGATCCTGTCATAGGCTTCATCAAAGGCAATTAAGGTACGGATGATGCGCAATGCCGCATCATCTATTTTACTTTCCGGAACCAGACCGTCTTTTACTGCCTCTGCCAGTTTCTCACCAAAGAACTCGGTACAGCACATTTCCATATTCTGACCGCCGTTAGCTGCTTCTACCGTATCTCTTACACCCCAGCCAAAGTCACTCATGATAAAGCCGTCAAAACCCCATTCGTCTTTCAAAACCTGATTCAAAAGATAATCATGATGACCGCAGTGGACTCCTTTATAAAGATTGTAAGAACTCATAACACTGGCTGCCCCATTATCAATGCACTTCTTAAAATGAGGTAAAAATACTTCACGTTCTGTTCTCTTATTACAATCTACACTAACCTTAAATCTGGAAATTTCCATCTGATTAAAAGCGTAGTGTTTAACACAGGCAATAACATCCTCTTCCTGTACACCCCTTGTGAGCGCAGCGCCCATCTCACCTAGGTGGAACGACTCCTCTCCGTATACTTCCTGGCTTCTGCCCCAGCCGGGATTATAAGGGAGATTGATACATACGCCTGCAAACAAATTTCCTTTAAATCCCCTTACCTCCTTACCGACAGCATGTCCGATCCGCTCCTCCAAATCAATGTCGAAAGTAGCACCGCGTAACATGGAAACCGGAAAACAGGTTGTTTTACCATTTCCACATACAACACCTCTTGGACCATCACAGAACAGCATCGGAGGTACCTTATATTTTTCTACACCGCCGGCATCATACGGCACAAAGTTATAATGTTTATTATCCGGATCGTCCATCAGATCCTCCATCATACTTTCAAAACTGACATTACCACCCATCAGAGAAACCTTTTCTTCCAGTGTCAGAGAAGCTACAATCTTTTGCGCTTTCTCCGTATAGGATAATCTCTTTGATTTTGTACACTTCATCTTTTTTATCTCCCTTGCACGATATTCTCTAGCAATAAAATTCCTTCCGTTTTGCTGAAACCCAGGTACCCTTTGATTTCCTGATTGTCCTTCAGTACTATGCCATACTTACGGTAATCATTAGGCGTTATGTTTAATATCATTTTAAAGGTTCTGTAAAACGAATTCGCAGAGCTGAATCCACACTCATCCACAATAAAGCTGATAGGCTTATCCGTATATTTCAACATATACTTTGCCATGTCCAGCTTCCTGGCAAGCACCAAATCTTTGGCAGAATACCCTATGTTCACCTTCAGCAAACGATAAACTGATTTCTCACTCATGCCAACTTCTTTATAGAGATTTTTCAATACGTTTTTATCCCGATATTGGATTTGGATATACTCAATGATGTTCATCAGTATTTCCATGTTCTCATGTTCAGCAGCTTCCGAAGCACGCTGATAAATATCATAAGCAGCATACTGATACAAATCCGCAATAAACAGATACAGCATACCTTTTATCCGGTAAGGCGTGGTTTCATTTTTGTCTATTGCAGCCAGACCAATCTGTGCCGCCATATGAACAAAATGTTCGAACCCCCTTTTCGGTTTTAAGGTATCTAATTTGCTGTTTAAGTAAAATCGGTAAGTTTGATTTGCATCCCTGAAATCGTTAAACAGGTTCTGATTGATCTGGATAAACAGACAGATATTATCTGCCTCTTCAATCCGGTATATTTCATGAACTGCCCTGGAATTCACCAAAAGGATGTCACCGGCCTCTAGAATAACCGGCTTTTGATCGAAGTTGACCAACACTTTTCCTTTTAATACTAAAATCAATTCATATTCGTAGTGCCAATGAAAACCAGAGTGGTCAATGGATGCCAGAAACACTTTGGCCGGATATTTCACACGATTCTCTATTGCTTCAAACAAATAAGACTCTGCTGCCACCATATCGCCTCCTGTACATTTTGCACTATTCAAAAATATGCCGTAAATATTTACACTGTCATATTACCTATAATACGCTGCCATTTGTTCCTAAAATAGTGCTTTTTTTATATCATTCTTGGACATTTTTCATCTTTCGAGTTATTTATTTTTTTTCGTCATTTCATACCATTTTATGTTAATTCATTTGAAAAAATAATCCCGGAATAAAAATTTCCCGTCTATTATTTGGCAGTAATATTTATCTTGGTTGGCTTGCAATCCTCTGCTGCAATACAAATCCGGATTTCGCCCGCTCTTTCAGGCCGGATTACAGCAAGTGCTTCGCCATGAAAAGTTTTGCAGACACCTGAAGTAAAATTATCCAATCCCTGCGGATTTGCACTGCCCAATCCCTGTAAATGAGCTCCTGTAACAGTTACGTTTACCATCCGGTCATCGCAAGTCACCAGATTGCCGTTTAAATCTTCCAACCGAATCGTCACATAAGCCAAGTCTGTATCATCCGCCCGTATCTCGTCCCGATCGGCTGTTGCCGCTGCTTTTACAAGTTCTGCTGCCGTTGCCAGCGCATATCTTCCAGTTTCAATTTCCTGAAAATAAGCAATTGCTTCCAAAGTACCCGGCCGATATTCTGTTTCGAAAAAAACCTTATACGGTTCCACCGTCCCAACGGTTTTTTCCCCAACCTTCACTCCATTTATAAGCAGTTTTACTTCTTCCGCATTGGAATACACCTCGACCGTAATAGGCTTTCCTTCGCTTCTGTTCCACGTCCAGCTGGAAATAGAATCCGTCCAGCTCCAGGGTGACGTAAAGGCTTTTTCCCCATAATGTCCGGGATCTTGAACCGCAATATAAGGATTCTTCCTTTTTCCAACAGCAATTTCGCGCCAGTAACTCTGTGGCCTGCGGCTTCCAATCAAATCAAAATCTCCGCAATAAGCCGCAAAATACGGAAATGCTGCATATATTCCTTCATTTTGTTTTTCATCATATATGTTTTTTCCAATGCCGGCTTCTCCCAAATAATCCCAGCCAGTCCAACTGAAATCTCCAATTATATTAGGGTACTGCTCCATCACTTTCCAATTACGTGCAATTGCAGAAGGAAAAGTCTCACTTCCTACTATTATGCGGTTTGGAAATAACTCAGCATCCTTTGCATAACGGCATTCAGCATAGTTGTAGCCGGCAATATCCAGAGCCGCAAAAGACTCTGCTGTTGCGTATGTCACCAAATCACTTTGCGTCACTTCGCCCATCATTTCTCCCAAATCAGCCATAAGTCCGTTGATTTCCTGTCCCCCCTCCTGCCGTTCACTTCCATTAGAAGAAGAAATCTGATCCATAACCGACAGCATACAATTGACACCTGCAGTTGTATAACGGGTGGAATCCTGACGTCTGAATTCATTGGACAGATTCCGTGCAAGTTCAGCTCCCGATGCATGTCCAATATCCGGAATCTCATTGCCGATAGAATACATCACTACACAGGGATGATTAAAATCTTTATCAACCATGGCTTTAATATTTTCTTTCCAATGATATTCAAAGATTGCAGCATAATCAGCATTTACCTTGCTGTTACGCCACATATCGCCCAGTTCATCCATAACCACCAGACCATATTTATCACATGCATTCAGTAATACCTTTCCCATCGGATTGTGGCTGCTGCGAATAGCATTATATCCGGCCGCTTTTAATAATTGCACCCGCCGTTCATCTGCGCGCTCTATGGTGGCCGCACCAATGATACCATTATCATGATGAATACAGCATCCATATAAGCGGACCGTCTCTCCGTTAATTTGCAATCCTCTTTCGGGCTCCAACTGAAGTACGCGGATACCATAAGTACCTGTTTCTTCGTCAATAATGATTGCATCTTCCTCCAGTTGTACCTTATAAGTATATAAATTCGGTTCACCTATGCTCCACAATTTTGGTTCTTTTACATAAAGTCTGGGATGAATCTCCGCTTTACTTCCCATATAACCGGTCAATAACTGTTCATCTGAAGCTGCAATATTTCCCTCTGCATCTATCAGTTTTGTTATTACCCTTAGTGCCCTGTTTTTTAAACTATTATTTTCAATAAATAGATTGCCTGTTATCATAGCTTTTTGTAAATCTGCACGCTCGACAATCAGCTTCACACCGTCTTTTATCAGATGTGCAGCATCTGCCACCAATATATTTACATTACGGTAAATGCCGCCCCCCGTATACCAACGGCTGTCGTTTGTTGTACGTGCTATTACTTTAATCTCGTTTTCATCCCCAATTTTCAGGAATTTACTGATGGATACCGTAAAATCCGTATAACCATAAGTACATTGTCCGGCATATTCGTTGTTTATATATACCATAGCGTTACTATAGATACCCTCAAATTCAATGTATACCTGTTTATCCAGCCATTCCTGGGGTACCTGAAATCTTTTTATGTAATAGAAACTGCCATTAGGGTAATATCCTTTGCGATTTCCTCCTTCTGCAGTTTCGTCCCGTTCAGATTCAATTACCGCATCGTGAGGCAGCAATACTGAAACCGGTGTTCGCAATGGTCCTGCCATTATAGATGCTTCTGAAGGATAATAAATCCAATTGCTGTTAAAAGATTGACTAATCATTTTCTCCCTCCTGAAAGTATTTAACGGATACAATGGTAAAGACCAACTCCATTAAATACATTACCCTCCTGTATATATTTGTTATACTACACAGTATAATAAAACATAACTCCTACGACAATATTCTGAATCCCCCAAATTTGATTATTGTGTAACATTTCTCCCTTATTGTCACCTTTTTGTTATGCAAATTGCCAAAATCTTATTTGATTTTTATGTAAAATTGCTAAACACAAGTTGCTGTTAACTTTGCATTCAAACAAAATATGCAAAAGAAAAAAGCACCAATTTATGTTAGATTAATTTAGATAATATCCACATAATGAAGAGTGCTTTCTATGTTATACAAAAAATTTATCTCCTGATAATCCGTGCCAGCGCCGGGTTGATTGTTCCACTTTGTGGGAGGTAAGGAGCGATTTTGGGATCGCAGTGGGGCTACGTTTCCAAAATTGTGACGCAGCATACCACAAAATGGGGCGGTCAAAAATTTGCAATGATTTTTCAAACAGACTCTAAATACGGTAATTCTCACGATACTCTTTTGGAGTACTGTGATAGTAAGAATAAAAAAGTTTATAAAAATGACTGCGATTGCTATATCCTACTTTAATTGCAATTTCAGTGACAGAAAAATCTGTCTGCAGCAACAAATATGTTACCTCTTCCATACGCAATTTTTGTAAATATTGACTATACGTTAATCCTGTTTGCTCAATAATCAACTGATTAAAATAATTTTTACCAAAATAAAACCTGTCTTCTAAATCCGGAATTGTAACCTCAGCTAAGTTTCCTTTCATATACTGTTCGACCAAATAAAAGGTTTGTACTCTTGATCCTATATTCTTGGTGTTTAAGCTTAAATCATATTGTTTACATAACATTTCAAATAATCTCATCGTAAGAGCTTTTAACACATATTGGTAACCTATATTCTGATAATGACTTTCTTGGATAAACTGCAGCAAAATTCGCTCTACTCCCTCTACAGAGGTATATGGTTTCAAACACGTATACTGCCGTAATTTTTTCTTATTACATAAGCATAATGAAATGAATTGCTGCAATTCAGTCTGATTTTCACTGCTCAAAATATTACTATCAAAAAACTTTGTACTAAAGCATAAAAATAACACTGCGCTATCTTCCTGTGGAAATACTTCCCGATGCAGGCAGTTCTGATCTGCAATACTAATCTCTCCTTCTTTCAATTCCACTTTATCATTGCCAATATATTGTGTCAGAACACCAGATACCACATAAGACAATTCAATATAGTCATGTCTGTGAAAAACTGACTCATGCATATTTTTAATCGCCACACATTCTGCACTATCACTACGGAAAAAATATGTAATGTCACCTCTATAGAGTATGTACTTTGTGACAAAAAAATCTTTTTGCGGCATAACAGTTACTGTACCTGCCTCTAAATATATATTCCCGTCTTCTTTTAAGCTTTCCAAATCGATATCCAATATGTTATTATAACTGTTACTTTTTTTAGATTGATATATTTTTTGAATAATTTCAGCCAATTCACTCATGTTAATAGCACCTCATATCCAGTTTATCATTGACACTAAACCCGGAAGTGACCTTGTTCATGGCTTTCCTCCATCCTAATGATTTATATACTTCATGTTCGTCAAATTTCTTCTTCCTGTGCCCATGCCAATGCACAGTGGACAGCTCTCTTCCATCCTTTTATC
>JAATEU010000179.1 GCA_015655565.1 Clostridiales bacterium | reverse complement strand
CATAGGAACTGTTGATGACCAGCCGTTCATTTAACGGCCAGGATATGGAAAGAAAATGGCCTTCCGTTTCCTGGGAAACCTTTTTCTCCCAGGAACTTCCTACTATAAGCGGATATCCGTGATAGTCCGTTTTCTTGATTTCTTCCTGTATCTGGTATCCGTCTGTTTCAAAAGAAACCTCAGATTCAATTCCATAGTTTAAATCTTTAAAATAGTCTGCTATGCTGTCCCGGTATTTTTCAGGGGTATCATCCGTTACATATTGCTTTTCCGGGTAAAGACCGACATCATTTACTAAAAACCTGGTAATCCCTAAGGTGTACTGCGCATCTGAGACAACCACGAATCGTTTTGACATAACCCGGGTTTCCAGGAAAATATCTGCATACCGTTCAATGTAGTAATAATATTTACGCTCCTTTTCCTGAATGACTGCCTCTGTTTTTTCCCTGTCCAACTGTGCAAACCCGCTGACCACCCTTAAAAATTTACTGGTTTCAAATGCCCCGATGGGAAGGTTGGGATAATGCAGATACGGGGTTCCAAATAACTTTTCCAGAAGCTTTACACTGCTTAATCCCACCCAGGGAGAAACCAGCAGGTTAAACTGGGCCTTGGGCAATTTATTAATATTCTCAATTCCGTTGCCGTAACCAAAAATTATATTTGTCTTTAAGCCAAGTTCCTTAAGCAGGCCCGCCAGTGCTTCAAAATTCCCATGCCAAAAGGGATCATGAAGAGGCGGTCCTGCAAATACATTAACAAGTCCCCGCTCCTGTTCATAGGATACGCCTTCCTTAAAATACTGCCGGAAGATAGCTTCCAATACCCATTCATACCCCAGATAATTATTTCCTTTAAAACCTGCCGTAGAGGCATATAGAACCGGTTTCCCCATATTTCGGAAGGTTTTTACCAAAGCTTCCATATCATCCCCTATAATTTCCGCCGAGCACCCTGACAATACCACATACAGGTCTGCCTGGATTAAACGAAGCGCATTTTCAATGGTTTCCCTTAATTTCTTTTCACCACCGAATACCACCTCCGTCTCACTAATGTTGGTACAAGGAAAAATACGGGGGGCAAAATGTCCGGAAGTCCCTGCACTGCCGGCTCCCTCCAATTTATCCGCGCAGCCGGGTCCGGAATGTAAGATCGGAAGCGCCTTTGTGATGGCATGGACTGTCTGCATTCCGCCTAAGGCACATTTATATCTCGCCTGGTCTAATATTTTAGGCATTCTTTAATTCTCCCCCTTCATATAGTGCCGTATTGTCCTGTTGATACCACCAATCCGTATAGGGCAGCTCAATCCGGGAGGACAAATTCTTTTCAAAACTCCGGTTCGTTATGGTATCCAGGATGGCATATGCCAGGTTTAACGTTCCTTTATATCCGTAAGCCATATATTCGTCCGCCATAAAAATGGACGGAGTTCCCTGCTTGATTGCCCAGACCGTCGTCCCGCCATGTCTGGCCAGATACAGATCCGGCTTATAGGTATTTAGAATATTCAATATTTCAAAGTTCTGTTGATCAGCAATACTGACTTTAAAATTATTTGGTGTATGTTCGGCCAGGTATTGCACGTGGGGAGGAGCTTCCCCGTTGTCATACACAGCGTCATAATGCCAGGAGGCCACATAAACTACCTCCATGCCTAATTCCTGGATGACACGGGATATTTGAAAGGCAAAACTGGAGCCCATTCCAAGGACAACCCGCAGCCCTTTGAGTTTTTCCTTGACCATTTCTATTTTAGGCAGGTATTTTTCCCGTTCTTCCTCTATATATGCCTCCACCTCTTCCTCTTTCCGGATAATCCCGCCGATTTCCCTTAACCAGATTTCAAATCCGGCAATCCCAAGGGGATTGATTGTTTTCACATAAGGCACCCCGTACTCCTGTTCCAGCCCATTTCCCAGGTAAGAAGACAAGGTACCGCAGATGGAAACCGTTGCCAGGGCTTCGGATATATGTGATAACTCTTCTATTGTGGTATTTGAGTAAAGGAAAAAGGTATCCACACCAAGTTTCCCGAACATTTCCATAATTTCTTTCCTGGCTCCCTCATTGAAGTTCTTAAAATTAATCATGTTACGCTTAAACCTGGGGGGTTTGACAATCCCCCTTAATATGGCATGATCAGCTGCATCAAATCCCGTCGCCCAGACTTTTGAGCGGAACCCCTCACAGTGGACCGGTATTACCGGTACGGGAATACTGTCTTCTATTTCCCTGATCAAAGAATCCACATCTTCTCCGATAATTCCGCAAACACAGGAAGTCCCGACAAAAATGGCCGATGGTTCATAACGTTCATAAGTCTGTTTTATTATACTTTTTAAGCCCTGCCCCGCCCCAAAAATCGTATCGGATTCACTCATATCCGTTCCCAGGAATACTGAATTATAAGGCAGTCCGCGTTTCGCTGCCAGCTGGGTATGATTTGTAACAGTTCCTGATGCCATTGCCGTACATCCGCTGGGTGCATGGTTGATAATTGCAATGTCCCTGATATTGGCCAGATAACTAAGTGCACATCCCGCGTCACAGGAACTGGACTGACTAAAACATCTGCCTTTATCTTTTAACTTTCCGCACAGGGAACATTCCGCCAGATTTTTTATATT
This sequence comes from Clostridiales bacterium, assembly GCA_015655565.1. GTDB lineage: Bacteria > Bacillota > Clostridia > Lachnospirales > Lachnospiraceae > Anaerocolumna. The sequence goes on along the minus strand of JAATEU010000179.1, from coordinate 1,901 downwards.
CCCCGTATATCCGACAATAGAGCCCAGCCTTTCCTCTCTTGTAGCAACCATGCTTTTTTTTAAATTAATTCCCATATATGCCTCCTTTTTTTATTCGGACACTCCCGGACTCCCGGAAACTTTCACAGCCAGTTTATCAGGTTTTTCCGGGAGCCTTCCGTTTACCATCTTCTCAGTTCCTTTTGGACACCGGTTTTCCAATACCTTCCAAAACATATCATATATATACAATTTTTTAACCGGTTTCTGATTCCCTTTCTATTTCCTGTAATTTTGCTTCCTCCTCTTTGGAATTCTGTAAAAGTCTCCAGATATAATGTTTAATTTCACTATAGTTTTTGGATTCATGCATGGAAGCATTAGTTCTCGGCCTTGGTAAATTAACCTCAATGCTCTCTTTTATCCTTCCCGGACTGCACGTCATTACCACGACCCGGTCTGCTAAAAGTACTGCCTCATCTATACTGTGGGTAACAAAGATTACCGTTTTATTTGTTTTCTCCACAATCCTCATTAATTCATCCTGTAATGTTTCCCTTGTCTGTGCGTCTACTGCCGCAAAGGGTTCATCCATAAGTAATACTTCCGGGTCATAGGCCAGGGATCTGGCGATTGCAACCCGCTGTTTCATACCACCTGACAATTCATAGGGATATCTGTTTTCGTATTGATCCAGTCCTACCAGATTAATGTACTTTCTTGCAGCCGCACTGCGGTCCTTCCTGGGAACATGTTTTAGTTCCAATCCAAATTCCACATTCTTAAGAACGGTCCTCCAGGGAAATAATGCATAACCCTGCATTACAAAGCCCCTGTCTAAATCCGGCCCGCTTACTCTTTTACCATCAATGCTGATGCTTCCCGATCTGGCATTGGAGAGACCTGCAATAATATCAAGCAATGTGGACTTACCGCACCCGGACGGACCTACAATTACAATAAATTCACCCTCATTAACTGAAAGAGTAAATTGATCCAATGCTAAAAATTCATTTTCTTTTTTCCCCTTTTTCTGACCGGAACTGACCTTGTAAATCTGGCTTAAATTATCCAGCACAATTTTACTTTCCCTTTTTTGTTCCGGGTTTCTCTCCTGTATGACATTTCTATTTGTCATATGATAATCCCTCCTTTAAGATACTTATTGATGACGGCCTGGTTTATTCTTACTTCTACAATAAAAAAGCAGGTCTTCCCAACATAGGATGGGAAAATCCTGCCTTTAGTTATCTAGTCAGCATTAAAAATATTGACACAAGTAAGTCCAACCCCGCTATGAGGCGGGTGACTTCCCTGATAGAACAAATTACATCATTCATACTATTCATATTTAATTAGTATGTTTTACTTTGGTATATTATAGCATCTCACTCCACGTTATGTCAATACAAATTTTTACTTTTTAATTTTATATTTATTCCGACATAAAAACACCAAATTCACCGGAAGCATTGGGTTCATTCATTAACCTATATGCCCTTCGGCTCTGGTAATATCCGGTAATCAACACAATTACACACACAAGAAGTGCAATTATAAAATGTACCGGATGCAGACATTTTTTATTTCCGACCGGTTGTTCGCGAATAAAAAATCTAGTTGTTTCCTTCCAAAAAAAAATTCCTCTTTGGAAAAAATAAAAAAGTTTATTCATACTGACTCCCAGAATAATGGTGCAGAACCCGGCAGCAAACAACTTGGGTATTAACAGATTCATCCCTGACAAATGGATCATAAAGCCCAGCCCTGCGGTACCCCCTGACATTTCCGCTGCTATCAGAACAAAGAAGGCCGTCTCAACCCCAATGCGAAGCCCGTCAAAAATAGAAGGGCCGGCAGAGGGCATGACTATTTTTAATAAAATCGCAGATTCCGAGGCAGCCATGGATTTTGCGCTTCTT
>JAATEU010000406.1 GCA_015655565.1 Clostridiales bacterium | reverse complement strand
TTTTGCTTACAGTAAATAAATACCTTGTTATTAACCCCTTCAAAATAATATATATTTAGGGGATCAATCATGGTAATGATTCCATCTTTTATTCCTGTAATTTTTTTCTGTCCCATCTTGAGTTCCGATATGAATTTTAAAACAGAATTATCTAAGTTCCTGCACCGTATAATAATCTGTTCTTCATCCTCCGGATTGATATCCTCAATTATAATCTTCATAGCGGCTCCTATCTGATAACTGTATTCCGCTTTCTCTGTATCAACGTAGAAATTAATATAAAAATTATACCACTAATTATTAAAAAAGCCACTTTAAATTCATTAGCTACAATGTCTTCCCTCCAGCTGACCGTTATACCCATATATTCCTTATATCCATCTACAAGCTCATCCGGACAATTCCAAAAGGTTGATATTAATGCCTGTTTCGTAAATGTATCCCTCATTAAGGAACAGCCATGAAGCAGCGGAAAGCATTTTAACACTGCCTGAATATTAGCAGGAAGCATTCCCATCGGTAAATAGATTGCCGCTAAAAATCCAACCAAAGTTCCTGTTATAGTGCTTAAACCGGAGAAAGCACTTGTACTATGTATAAAATTGGCTATAAAAAATACCATACCGGCCGACATAAATACATTCAGGAGGATTAAAAGTAATATCTGCCCAATCTGAGCTGCCGTCATTAAAGCACCGCCTGTTACCCAAACAATTATTTCACCCACAGCAAAGGTAAGCAGGCATATTATAAAACCCATGATAACAGCCGCAAAGATATAACCCAAAACTAACAGTCCCCTGCTTACCGGTGATACATAAAAGCTGGATAATCTATGCTGATCTTCATCCTCAACCATAATGCCTGCCATCATTAAGGTTATAGTAACCGAATTTACTACCACAATACCGGCTAAGGTCCATAGTAATACAAACTGTTCGGCATTTGCACGGTCTTTTAAGGCATCCCTTGCTCCCCCATATTCTTTAAGGAGATTTACTACACTATCTGCATTCATATTACCTAAAAAAATTGCCATTAAACCGATTATTATCAACATGGATAATAAAGAAAAAAATACGCTTGCTCTATCTCTTGAATAAACCAGAATATTTCTTTTTATTAATCTTATCAGCGTCATTTCACGTTTTCCTTTCCATTTTTAAGTTCCTGTTCCATTCCTGAATGAATCCGAATATAACTACTATAAACTCTTTCCCGTTACATTTAAAAAAACATCATCCATAGTCCCTTGAATTATTTCACAGGTCCTTATACCATCCCTTAAACCGTTTAGAATATCCAAACCATACAAAGTATCGGCTATATTTACACGGATATGATTGCTTCTTTTTTCATAATGGCACCCCTTTTCCTTCAAATAATGTAGGATTTTTTCGGAATTCTCCGGAAAAATCCTGAGAAAATCACAGGCATGCTTTTCTTTTAACTCATACGGCGTCCCCTCCGCTACTAACCTGCCGTCTTCCATAATAGCAATATACTGGGCTTTTGCCGCTTCTTCCATATAATGGGTGGTAAGAAAAATCGTCATATTCTTCTCCCTTCTTAAAGCTTCCATGCAGTTCCAGACATTCTGCCTTGTCTGTGGATCCAGTCCTGTAGTCGGTTCGTCCAAAAATAATATCTCCGGGATATTCATTAATGCCCTTGCAATTTCACACCGCCTTTTCTGCCCGCCTGATAATTTACGGAATTGTCTTTTCAGCAGATCACCAATACTGAGGATATCACTGACATAATCCAGATTTTTATAAATAACTTTGGTATCTTTATGATAAAGGGATGCACGTATCATTAGATTTTCTTTTATGGTAAGTCTGTTATCCAAGGAATTATCCTGAAATACAACGCCGATTTTTCTTCTTATATCCTCATTATTCTTACCTAATTGATAACCGCATATGGTTACTTCCCCTTCTGCCTTGGGAAGCAAAGTACATAACATATTGATTGTAGTTGATTTACCGGCCCCATTTACTCCCAAAAAACCATACAGCTGGCCTTTTTCAACCTGAAAGTTTATACCATCCACTGCTTTTATATTTTTAAAATTCTTTTTTAAATTTGTGACTTTAATAATATTCTCCAATATAGAACTCCTTTCGGGCATAAATTTAGTTTCTTAATTAAATTTATTTCTTAATTAAGTCTACTCTCCTTTGATTATATAGACAATACCTTTACTTGTAAGATGCCGTCTTGCCATAGTATGTTGCCGAAAGAAGATTATAAGTTGTAACTTATAATCTGAACAGGAAAGGCCTTTATTTCAAAAGCTGTTTTTTGATTCCTACCATTTCTTAACGGTTTTTAACATCATTATTTCGATGAATTATAGCAATAAACAGTTTTTATTATTTAAACTGTCTATTACAAGGGGAGCATATCATTTTACTGGGGTTTTTCTGTTATGAATGGTTAGAAGCTACGACACAGTACTATCAGACCTTAAGGTTATTATATTAGGTCTGATGTATATTTTCAATACAATTAAATTTTTACACTTCTTTAATAAATCCACATCTCTCAAAATCAATTTGATTTTGTCGAAATACCAAGTTCACAATCAATTGCTTTTAGTTGCTCTAAAATTTTTCTTGTTATGCAATACTTCTCTTCAAACTTATTATAGCTATGAGTAACCGACGACAGAAAGACAGGTTTATTTGTTAGTTTCTTTACACTGATTGGTTTATCGCAATGCTTAATATCAATAAATGTTCTCCATTCTTCACTGTGACTTGTAATCACCCTGTTTGTTTCCAAAGTCTTGTATATAAACCTGAAGTTCCAGTTTTTCTATAATTGATTTTGGAGCTAAATTATTTTCATCACGTTGAAATATAGCTTCGTATAAAAAATCATCAGGTACACCAATTACTTTATCATTTACAACAGCCCTCAAGGTACTTTTGTCTTCCTTTAATTCAACCCAGTTGGAGGCAATGGAGCGTATTTTACAGGCAGATAGTGCTTTTTCCAATGGAAGAAATTTATAAAACTTTCCAGCATCTATTTCTTCCCATGATGTATGAAATTGTATTTGATTATCTGAAAGCTGCATATTCTGTGGTAATTTTATAGCATAAATCTTGCAATCATTTTCTCTCAAAAGATTACATACATAATAAAATCCGCATAAAGAATAGGGCGCATCACTATACCATAGGAAAAGCGTACAGGTGACGTTCAACCATATACAATTAGACTATATTGCTTGATGCATTTACTAATTATTTTTTTCCGTTACTTTAATCTCTTCTAAAATCCAAGAAACATCATAAAGATTGATAATTTTATTATCTTTCGTGCTATACACTGGCATCCCGTTATCCGTATCCACAAGTACATAACTTTTTTCTAAATATCCTTTAACCATATCAACGAATTCAGATATGGCATCGACATCACCATCCTTGGGGCTATATATGTCAAATTGAACATTTTCTGTTAATAGGTCTGTTTCTTTCTCGTCTTCAGCCAACGCAAATATCCGAAAGTGGAAATCCGCACTGTCCTGATATATTGTAGGTTGCCAGAGGAGCAGATAGTCATTCTTTCCATCGTTATATAGGTAAATGCCATTCCACCCGGGATGAACCGTATCGGCATGTCCCGTCCAAATCAGTTTGCCAGAATTTCCGGAATAGACCGAGACAGTCTGTTCTTCACCGGTCTTAGGGTAATTAATGACGTAGGTTAAATCCACCACTATCTTTTCATCAATTCCATCGTGTGTAATATCTTCATACCATATAACCGGTTCCACGCTATCAGTTTCTGTTTCATTTTCTATAGAAGTTTTTCTGTCTTGGTAATTTAATATGGTTTTTGATGAGATGTCATAGGTAAAGGTTCCTGAAACTCCTTCCGTATTTGTCCCTTGCATCCCATGAAATTCAATGGTTACTGTATGATTATCATTCCAGCCGGAAACACTGAAATACAGGTTTGAATAATCACTATCCAGATTGGCCAAGTCATTACTATAAGAAGAAATCATTTCATAATTTGGAAGGTTTATTTCTACACCAACCTGTGCATCCAAGATAAAGCTCTCACCGTAATTTCTTGCAGTTCCATTTACTGCGACATAACGGCTGTCATCAGACCAGATAAAATCCGCCAAATAGTAACCAAAATCCAGGCTCCATTTAACAGAATTATAATTATGATTAATCAAACGCATCGATTTATATGGGTATGAACCACCCGCCGTTATATTAGTATCTGTGCCATACATTTCTATGGTAGATAATCCGTCCGGTGAAGTCGAAGAGATGGTTTCATTATCTGCTATACCCGTTATGGAGTCAGAATTTCTTATATCAT
>JAATEU010000437.1 GCA_015655565.1 Clostridiales bacterium | reverse complement strand
CAAAACTTAAAAAAATGTGGCACATTACGCTTCCAAGTATCCGGGGAACAATCGGTCTTCTCTTTCTCATGGGAATCGGAGGTTTGTTAACCTCCGGCTTTGAACAGATTTATTTATTAAGGACCCCGGGAAATATGTCTGTTGCTGATACCCTGGATACCTTTGTTGTCCGCATAGGTTTAATGGGAGGACAATTCGGATATGCTACCGCCATTGGACTGATTCAGGGTGTCAATCAGCTTTACAAATGAAACGGAGAGATCTTTTTTAACCTGCAGAGGTACCAACTTAGAAATAAATCTTGACTCCGTGGAATTAGATAAGGTACGAAAGGCAGAGCATATCCATGTAACAGGATATGCAGGAAGTATAAATCATCATAAGTACTTAAAGTTTTTAAAGAAAGTTAAAGAATTGCAGAAAATTACAGTTTCCTTTGACGTAGGCTGGGACAGTAAGGAAGAATGGAATCAGGGAATTTATGAGTTATTTTACTATATTGATGTTTTATTTATGAATGAAACGGAAGCAATACATTACGGAAGAAAGAACGGCGCCGGGGATGCAATCAAAGATTTTTCAAAATATTGCGGAATATCTGTGGCAAAACTTGGAAAAAAGGGAGCCATTGCATACCTTGACGGGAAACTGTATGAAGCTGCTGCCTATCCTGTTACGGCAGCTGATACTACAGGTGCCGGTGACTCTTTTAATGCAGGGTTTATATACGGCTTTTTAAAAGGAAAAAACATAACGGAATGTTTAAAATACGGAAATGGCTGCGGGGCTTTATCCATAACGGAGTTAGGGGGAAATACGGGATTTCCTGCAGAAGATAAGTTATTGGAATTTATAAAAGAACAGGAGGAAAGGCAGGGAGGAATTTGAAAATTGCAGTAATTGGCGGGGCAGGAGTAAGGACGGTTATTTTTATTAACGGGCTGTTAAACCGCTATAAAAACTTAAATATAGATAAAGTTGTATTATATGACATTAATCTGGAAAAATTACAGGTTATCGGAAAACTATGCAGACATGTAATTAACCGTAACCATAAGGATCTTTTTATATTATATGGCGGTCCGGGAACATTTTTATATGAGTATCGAAACTGGGAATGATAAAACGGCGGTATTTGAAAAAGGCAGTCTTGAAGTTCCGGACGGCATGGGCTATGCCGGCGTTATGCTGGATTGTATTGAAGGACTGCAAAGTGATGAGGGTAATTATCTGGTATTGTCCGTTGAAAATAACGGCTGTATCGCAGGGCTTGAGGATAAGGATGTCATTGAAGTTACCTGTAAGGTATCCAAGTCCGGTATCCGGCCGGTTTTGGCGGGGGAAGAAGTTCCGGAACCCTGTTATTTATTGATTCGTATTGTAAAATTATATGAAAAACTTACGGTACGGGCAATTGAAACCAAATCAAAAGAAACGGCGATCCAGGCGCTTGCTTTGCATCCCCTTGTTAATTCTTATTCCCTGGCAAAGAAACTGGTGGGGAAATATGATGAAACCTATGGCGGAATATTTTAACCTCACAGGTAAGCAGGAAAATGGCACTTATTTTTGGTACTGATATGAACTAAATGTTAAAAACAGGTTGTGGGGGTTTCCCGGAATACACTAAGAGGGAAGGAGTTTAGCTGTATAATGAAAAATTATACATTTGATACTACCATAGAAAAGGAAGTTTTAGAAAATTATTTATCCAGGGCTGTAACGGCCGCATTTTTAATTCACACGAAAACCCTGGAAGATGATTTAAGGGCCATAAAGAATATGGGGATCAAATTCCTTGGAAGGGCGTCCGGAATCTGGATGCCGGATCCGGATGACCAGGAGCATTTCAGAAAGTCAAAATATCTGGCGGACAGGGTGCATGAAGTGGATCCGGAAATTATTTTACAGGCATGTATTTTTGAAGCCGTATACCGCCATATTGAAAATTTTAAAGTACCCGGTTATGTGTTCAGGGCTTTTGGCCTGGAACCGGAAGACAGGGGATTTTGCTTTGATGCCATGAAATTCCAGGAAGAACCGGAAGGATTTATATGGGGGGACGATGGAGCTTTGCCGGATATTAACCGGTTAGAAACCAGAATGTGGTTTTATTACCGCGCAACAAATTATATTGATGCAGGCTATGAAGCCTTACATTTAGGACAGATCCATTTATATACCGCAAACGACCGGGGCATGGCGAAAATGTCGGAGCTGGCGGACATGCTCCGTGTTTATGGAAAAGAACATGGAAGGCGCCATAAAATACTGCTGGATGCCCACAGCCACGGCGTCAGCATCCGGGGAAGATTACTGCTGGATTATCATGCTATGCCTTTTACAAGGTATCCGCTGCTGGACAGAGAGGGGGAAAAGCTTGTATCAGTACGGGAAGGATTCAGCGAAGGCGGATTGAATCCTAATGGCTGGAGAGGGGAAGTTATGCCCTATCTTATGGAATATGATAACTGGGGAGGTAAAGCTGTAAAAGATTTTGATGCCTGTACCTATGAAGAAAGGGGTTTTAAAGATTGGTGGGGTTATGACCAGATCGGATGGTTTGCCAACCAGGGTCAGGAAGGACAAAAGCAATTTCTGGAATATACTTATAAATGGACTGCGGTCAATAATGTAAATGCATATTTTCAGGTACCGTTCCGGAGAGGCTTAGATAGTGCGGCAGTGCGGATGAAGCGTGCCGATAATGGGGAAACGGATTACCAGGATTATTACCAGATTAACACAAAGAGTGCGGAATGCCCCATGGGATTTAATCAGGAAGAAACCATTAAGGAAATCTGGGCATCAGGAGACGGGCTTCGTAAAAAAGCAGGCAACCCTCCAAATTTAATTGAATATGGAGGAAAAAATATTTTTGATGAAGAAACCGGCATGAAACTTCCGCAGAAGGTTGTTGTATACGGAAGTTTCCAGCCCTATGCAGGTGCGGTAAAGAATGATTCAAACAGTGAAGTGACGAGAATGTACTATATCGGCGATAATACCTATATCCTTTCCGTTGTTATTCCTTTTGCCGGAGAATATGATTATGCTATTTCCACTTATGGAACCTTATCCGCCACCTATTGCTTTGATACTTATCCAAGAAGCGGGTCAGCGAATAAAGGCTGCTTTAAGATAGAAAAGGATAATACGGTAGTAAGATTTCGATATAAATTTTTAGATAATATTGTAACTATAGAGAAATTTGATTCGTAAATATGCCATGTAATGTGTAATGGGAAATGTTTTATCTTGACGTTAAGAAAGGAAAGTAATAAAATTGCTATAATGTTTAATTGGTAGCACCAATTAATATATGAATTCTTAGGATACGGACCCTTTTCATTTTGGGCGGCAGAAATTGAAAGGCATGGATGTAAAATGAAACATATAAATCAATTTGGCATTATATTAGGAATTACTTTTCTCGGAGAAATGATACATAGCATAATATCCCTACCAATTCCTGCGAGCATTTACGGATTGGCCATTATGCTCATATGTCTTAAAACCAAGGTGGTGAAAGTGGAAAAGGTAAAGCAGGCAGGCGGTTTTCTGATTGAGATAATGCCGCTTATGTTTATCCCGGCCGCAGTCGGATTATTGACTGCCTGGAAGGAATTGAAAGTGATTTGGTTTCCTGTGGTTTTAATTACGGTACTGACTACAGTAATTGTTATGGTGGTAACGGGAAGAACTGCGCAGGCGGTTATGAAAAAGGACGGAGGCGGCAAAAATTGAAAGAGTTTCTTACAAATTCCGTTTATTTTGGAGTGATTATCAGTTTATCAGCGTATATCATAGGTGTTAAAATAAAAAAGAAATTTAAATATTGTTTCTTAAATCCTTTGCTTATTTCAATTTTATTTGTAATAATAGTACTGAAGATACTTAAAATTGATTATGAAAGCTATAATTCCGGTGCAAGGTTTTTAAGCTATCTGCTGACTCCGGCAACGGTATGTTTAGCAATACCCTTGTATCAGCAGTTGGAATTATTAAAGAAAAATGTAAAAGCAGTGATGATTGGGATAATTTCCGGAGTATTATCCAGCTTAGGAAGTATTTTAGCCTTTGCCTGTTTTTTTGGTCTGAGCCATGAAAATTATGTTACCTTATTGCCAAAATCCATTACTACCGCAATTGGCATAGGGATTTCGGAGGAGTTAGGTGGAATTACTACTATAACGGTTGCGGTTATAATTATAACAGGTGTTTTAGGTAATATAATAGCAGATAAAGTCTGCAAGGTATTTGGAATCTATGAGCCGGTTGCCGTTGGCCTGGCAATAGGGACATCTTCACATGCCATCGGTACGGTAAGGGCATTTGAAATAGGGGAGATTGAGGGGGCCATGAGCAGCTTATCCATTGCTGTGTCAGGGGTATTAACTGTTATCGGTGCATCCGTATTTGCCAATTTTCTATAAATAAAAATACTTTAAGAGGAAGGGGACAGGTGTACAATGAAAATTCCAGTCAATATACTTGATTTTGATCAGGTATATCAAATGCAGACATTTTATGAAGAATCGGATTATGAGTGGTTTAATTTATCAGAAATTCGAAATACAAATTGTTATTGTGAAGAAAAATCTTTAAAAGCGATTGGTGCCAGATTAAAAAAATGTAGAAACAGGGGAATCACATATATTGGAAGCGGCAATTATCATTATGTAACTTACCTGTTTATGAAAGAATTTAATTTTCCTTTTACATTACTTTTATTTGACCACCATACAGATATGATGGAACCGCCTTGTGATACGGTAGTCAGCTGCGGCTCTTGGGTAAGGAATGCTTTAAATGGGTTTTTGATGCTTAAAAAAGTGATTATTGTCGGAATAAACAACCAACTGCCGGATTCCGTTCCAATTCATTATGGAAAGAAGGTTACAGCCTTTTCAAAAGAAGAGGCTTGGCAAGGTTCAGGAATAATTCAAGATGTAAGGAGTTTAATTACAACTGAAAAAATATATATAAGCATTGATAAAGACGTTCTTGGGGAATCGGAGGCGGTAACAAACTGGGATCAGGGAAATATGACGTTGTCAAAATTATTTCAATTCATAAATGAGGTTTGGATCAATAAAATAATTTGCGGCATAGATGTCTGCGGTGAATATCCGATTTATCCGGCTGCCTGCTTTGAGAAGAAAAATATTACGGCAATTAAGAAAAATGACCGGGCTAACCGGATGATTTTAAGAAATATTGAGGAGATGGAATTAGTGTTCCGTTAATTTATAGCTTCTTAAGGGGATTGATAGGATGATTATCAGACAGGCAAAGCCGGAGGAGCATGAACTGCTTTTTGGGGAAGGATATAAGGTATGGAGCAAAAACAGGACTTTTGAGCAATATTGTGCGGATAATAGCAGGGAAGATGCTTACGGTACAAGGTATGTGATGGAAAATAACGGTGAGATTGTAAGTTCTGTAATTTTGCTTAAATTCAAAAAACTATATGGCAATAAAGCCTATGGTTTTGGATCCGTACTGACATTTCAAGGGCATACAGGCAATGGTTATGCCACCGAATTATTAAAATCCTGCATGAAGGAAATAGAGGAAGAGAACAGGATTATATTTCTTTATTCGGAAATTAATCCGGCTTTTTATGAAAAATTAAATTTCAGGGTACTGCCTCCCCATCTGCAAAAGGATACCAGGGCGGTTTGCATGGCTTTATGCGGGGATAATGCCTGGAAACAATTATTGGATACTCATGTCAGTTTAATTCCAGACTATTTTTAAAATAAATAGTAATATTTAGAATCGTATTGATACAATCAAAAAACACCGGCTTAATGCGGCAATTTTACAGGCAGCATTAAACCGGTTATTATCTGCTGATGATCTTGCGGTTCCAATACCGGGGGGCAAAAAGTGAAAGGCAGATTATATAACCCGGGTGACAATCAATAATTGAATTCAACTGTTACAAAAGCTTCAATTCTTATATTTCCGGGTTCTATTGGTGTAGCAAAAGCACGTTCCCTTGCCAGCGTGCTTTGGAAGAACGGAACGGGTGGAGTACTGTTTTCCGTAATATGGGCAGGAAAGGGATCCATAGGCAATCCTAAAAGCGTGTATAAGGATTCTGCCTTTTCAATGGCATTTATGACAGCCAGATTCAGCGCCTTTTTGTAATAAGTCTCTAAATTGGATACCTCGAAGGATATGAAGTCAACAATATTGGCCCCGTTATTAACGGCAGTATCAATGACCATTCCTGCCTGTTCTAAGTTTTCCAATGTAATTTCAACTATATTGCGGACATAATATCCTCTGTCAATTCGTGTTCCGTTTTCATAATCATACCGTTTTTCAATTATATATTGGTAAGTTTTAATATCAGATGCACCAAGCTGTTTCAGGGCATTTAGCACGGACTGGCTTGTCTGCGCATTTTCAGCCTGTAT
>JAATEU010000526.1 GCA_015655565.1 Clostridiales bacterium | reverse complement strand
TTTATCAAATATCAAAATCAGTAGGTTATGATAATATCAAATACTTTTTCAGGATATTTAAGAAAGTAACCGGTATGACTCCTGAACAATATCGTAAACAGCTAAATAATTTCCACTAACTACTTTATGTACGGTACGCAAGCGCCTGCTTACTATATATTTACAGGAAATAAAAGCCTGTATTTATTAATCATTTTCTATCATAGCTTTATTTTATGATTTTATAAATACAAGCCTTTATTATTGATTTAATCTTTACTAAATGAGAGAATTCTGATAAACAGCATCTTCCTAAAATTATGTTATACAAATCATATTACTATAATTGGATGCAGGTTGGTAAAAAACACTGCTTTTATTGGAAAATAAAAGCATCCTTCCATAAGTTATGCTCTTAAAATATACTCCCTTACTATATTTTGATAACCGCCTTAACAATATCGGCTTTATTATTTACACTGTAATCCATGGCTTTCTGGGCATCCTCCAATGAAAATTCATCGGTTACGATTCCTTTTAAGTTTACTTTACCGGCTGCCACTGCTTCAATTGCCATAGGATAAATATGACGGTACCGGAATACGGTTTTAAAGGTCAGTTCTTTATTTAAAACAAGGCTCATCGGCAGTGTCATCTCACCACTTTTACCATAACCGACTAAAACAATATTAGAACCTGCCTTAGTCATATAAATGGCCTGTCTTGTAGTAATCTCCGTTCCTGCCGCTTCAATCGCCAGGTCGCAGCCCTTCCCCTCCGTAAGTTCCAGGATTGCTTTAACAGCATCCGTTTTGCTTGCATTAATAATGTTTGTTGCTCCCAGTTCCAATGCTTTTTCCAATCTTTTTTCCATAATGTCCACTACAAATACATTCACCACGCCCATAGCTTTCAGTGCCATCATACACACCAGGCCGATACACCCCGCGCCCATAACAACTGCAGTCTGACCTGCCCTTGCTCCACCCTGCATTGCTGCATGGAAACCGACTGCCAAAGGTTCAATTAAGGCACCCTCCAAGGTACTAACATTATCCGGAAGTTTAAAGCATAAATCTGCTTCATGAACTGCATACTCCTGGAACACCCCGTCCACCGGAGGAGTTGCAAAGAAAATAACCTCCTGACATAAATTATATCTTCCGGTCCTGCAAAATTCACAATGTCCACAAGTTTTACCCGGTTCCAGGGCAACACGGTCTCCTGGTTTTAAATTTGTTACATCCCTCCCGACTTCAACCACCACGCCCCCCGGCTCATGTCCCAGTACAAAAGGCGGCTCTACAATATAATCTCCAATACGTCCGGTTTCATAGTAATGCAAATCCGATCCGCAGATTCCTATATATTCCAGTTTTACAAGTACCTCATTGTTTTCAGGCTTTGGAATAGCTCTTTCTTCAAAGCCCATTTGACCAATTCCATTCATAACTGCAACTTTCATTGTTCCATCCAAAATAATTACCTCCGCAATTCATTCTTTAAATACTTTTATAAATCATTTTACTAAAGTGATTACATTATTGCATGGTTTATCTTAAAAGTCAAGTCATATATTTGCCATATTGCAAAGCTGCCTGAAACAATTTACGAAACTCCAAACAGCTCAAAATTAAGTCAGCCGACTTAATTTTTGGCTAGAGTCGTATTTATATGGACTTTCCGGGTGACAATCTTCTTCCTGTATTTATCCTGAACTATTATTTCATATTAAAAGATTTTCATAAAAATGCCCTATGACAGTTTTTCGTTTACTATCATAAGGCAGCCTTTTCTTTATTAATAAATGGAATCAAAATACTTCTCAATAAATTGTATACCAACTCCTACGGCAGATGCTTCCTTTTTATACTTTCCGCTTTTAATATAGGTTGCATCCAAATCGAAACTGTTATTCTTCCTAACATCCAGCCCTAAATCTATTAAATAATCCTCAAGATATCCTCCTACATATCCTCCCAAAATAATATCGCAGTCAAATGCCATCCGAAGATTTGACACGGCCATTGCAAGATATTTCAGATACTCTTCCCATGCCTTCCTGCATTCCTTATTGCCTTCTTTTAACTTCAAAAAAAACAGTTCTAAATTACCCTCTGCATATTTGGAAAGTACCAGCGCCGAACAATAAGCGTCCATACATCCTTTTTTGCCGCAATAACAGGTTCTGCCGTCAGGCTCTATGATCATATGTCCAAACTCACCACTTTTAAAATTATCACCCATGTATATTTCTTCATTCATGTAAATGGCACCGCCCACCGTATTGCTTAAAGATAAATATATGCAGTTCTTTGCCGCCCCCTGAAATTCTGCATAGGCTGCACTATTGGCATCATTGCAAAAGGTTATCTCGTAATGAATAAATTGGCTGAATCTTTTAAGGCTTAAATTCCTTATTTCAAAAACATGGGAGCTTAGAAGAATAGAATTTGAAATATCAACAAAACCAGGTATTGATATACCAACACCTAAAATCTTATCTCTTTCTATATGATTCTCCGTAATAAAAAGCTCTAATTCTTTGCCTATCTCTTCATAATACCCGGTAGAATCTTCAAAAGATTTTTTCAATCTTTTACATTCCGAAACTGTCCCGCTGACATCCACCAGCACCATACTGACATGATTTTTTGTAACATCCAAACCGGCCGCATATTTTAATCCTTTTGTAAGTGTCACTGCCTGGGCCTTCCTTCCTCCGGTAGACTGATACTTACCTGCTTCTTCAATGATACCGCTGTCCAATAATTCTTTCACATTTTGTAACACCGTCGGCATGCTTAAACCCAAAACACGGGATATTTCCCGCTTGGAGGTCTCTCCTTTTCTATAAATAAATTTTGCTATTTTAATTTTGTTCATACGCTTGGTTTCTAAATTACTCAGACTTTGATTCATAAACACCCCTGCTTTAATAAATGTTTGTTATTTGTTTATATTCTATTATTCAATAATACCATATGTATATGATTTTCCCATTTTCCATTTATCTTTAAATAGTTCTGTGCTGTCCCCTCATTATAAAATCCAAGCTTTTCAACGACTCTTAAGGAGCGCACATTTTGGGGCATTATATTGGCCTCTACTCTATGGAGTCCATATTCATCAAACATGATGTCAATACCTTTTTGGACTGCCTCCGTCATATAACCTTTATTAATTTCATCCTCATCCAATTTATATCCGAGAAAGCAGGACAGGAAAGCCCACCTTACTATATTGGTAAAGGCAATGGAACCTATAATTTTATCTTTTTTACCTTTTTTATAAATCCATAATCTAAGGGAGGTCTTATTATTCATATCCACAGAATCTTGATCCAAAAGCTGTTCCTGGTACTTCTTTGTATAAAACTCCTCACTTTTTGCGACTTCCCATACCTCCAAAAAATCCTTATTCCTGTTATAGTAGTCCAATACCTGTTCTGCATGGGATTCGTCCAATACGCTTAATAAAAGCCTTTCCGTTTGATATATTTTCAGCATAAAACCTCCCTATTGACTGTTTTATTAAATTTTAACATTAAAATACATTTTATGCAATCAATACACTTTAACTTCCTTATTTCCGGTACGGAAAAGGAGCTTTGCCCTAATAGCGATCCAGCTATTTTGCAAAGCCCCTTCCTTCCTAATATGAACAATTCCATTCATTCATATTCGTGTTATTTTATTACTTATACTTGGATAGTTCGTTCTCTAATGATTTTAATTCTTCTTTTACAAGCTGCAGAATTTTTTCCTGTCTTATTTTTAAATCTCCCGGAACCAATTTCAATTCTTCCTCTGCTTTTTCAATCTGCTTCCTATGTTCCGCTATGGTTTTTTGAAGTTCTTCTATATCCATCAATTAGCCTCCTCTCAGTTAAGCATACAGCCACTATAGTATTAATTATACTGTGATAAATAAAATACATATTATTCATTTCTTCGTATTATAGTATATTCGTATTGATTAAAAAATGTTACCCAAAAAAAAATTATTCCCTCTAAACTTTATGTTCAGCAGGGAATAATTTTAGATACAGAATAAGAACTATGCATAAAAGGTAATAAAGTCTGAATAACCTCAAACTTTATTACCTTAAAACACCTTTTACTTCCGAAAGATTTTTTTTACCTCTTAAAAAAACTTTTTATTCTACCGCTCTGCAGGCACTACTCCAATCCTAAGTTCATCTAATTGTTTTTGTTCTACCATATTGGGGGCTTCCGACATTAAACAGGAAGCATCCTTTACCTTAGGAAAGGCTATTACATCACGGATACTGTCTTCCTGTGCCATAAGCATAATGAGGCGGTCTAAGCCATACGCAAGTCCGGCATGGGGCGGAACACCATATTTGAAAGCATTTAGCAAAAATCCAAAACGTTCGTAGGCATCTTCTTTCGTAAATCCTAATACTTCAAACATTTTCTCCTGGACATGGTTTTGGAATATCCTGACGCTGCCGCCGCCTATTTCCGTTCCATTTAAAACTATATCATAAGCCTTCGCCCTTACTTTACCCGGCTGTGAATTCAATAATTCCAAATCTTCTTCCATCGGCATGGTAAAAGGATGATGCTTTGCGGTATACCTTCCCTCTTCTTTGGAATATTCCAATAGTGGGAATTCCGTAACCCAAAGGAATTTATATTCATCTTTCCTTAAAAGATTCAGGTTTCTTGCAATTTCCAGTCTTAAATTGCCTAAAACATCAAATACAATGTCATCTTCATCTGCCGCAAACAGCAATAAATCTCCGGGTTTTCCGGACATGGCCGTAACTAAAGCTGCCAGTTCATCCTCCTGCAGGAATTTAGAAAAAGAAGATTTATAAGTGCCGTCTCCATTTACTGCAAGATAAGCCAGGCCCTTAGCTCCAAAGCCTTTGGCAAATTCCACTAAAGCATCTATTTTTTTTCTCGGCATTTCAGCTTGTCCTGCCGCATTGATGCCACGAACGGAACCACCCTTTTCCAAAGCTCCGGTAAACACGGAGAAACCGCAATTTTTAACCGCCTCAGAAACATTTTTTAATTCCATTCCAAAGCGGGTATCCGGTTTATCGGAACCAAAACGGTCCATTGCTTCGGCATAAGTCATTCTCTGTATGGGAAGGGTTACCTCCACCCCAATGGTTTCCCAAAACAGCCTCTGTAACAATCTTTCATTCACCCCAATTACATCATCCACATCAACAAAGGATAATTCCATATCTATCTGGGTAAATTCCGGCTGTCTGTCGGCACGTAAATCTTCATCCCGAAAGCATTTAACAATCTGAAAATATCTGTCATATCCGGAGCACATTAAAAGCTGCTTAAATATCTGGGGTGACTGGGGAAGCGCATAAAAACTGCCGGGATGGACACGGCTTGGTACAAGATAATCCCTGGCCCCTTCCGGAGTACTCTTTGTAAGCATCGGCGTTTCAATTTCCAAGAAACCTGCCTCTGCCAGGAACTGACGGGTCAGGGTTGCAACCTTGCTTCTCATAATTAAGTTTTTCTGCAGATCCGGTCTTCTTAAGTCCAGGTATCTATATTTTAATCTTAAATCTTCCTTGGTTTTACTGTCTTCTTCTATGGGAAATGGTGGAGTTTCTGCTTCGGAAAGGATCCTAAGCTCTGCCGCCCTTATTTCAATATCACCGGTTGCAAGATTTTCATTGGCAGCGCCGGAACGTGCCTCAACCTTACCAACAACGGCAATAACAAATTCGCTCCGCAGCTTTTCGGCTTTTGAAAAACCCTCTGCCCCAATGTCGTTTTCTTCGAAAATAATCTGTAAAATCCCCGAACGGTCCCTTAGATCGACAAAGATAATTCCGCCTTTATTTCTGCTCTTTTGAACCCACCCCATAACGGTTACAACTTCCCCGATATTAGAATTGGTAACTTCCGTACATCTATGGCTTCTGTGCAAGCCCTTTATTAATTCTGCCATGTTAACCTCCTAATTACACGTACCTTAAAATACGCCAAAACTCTTCTGCTATCATATCACTGATTATTCATAATAGTCAATACATTTTCGGTCCTTCACGACAGATCTGACAAAGGTTGCAGCTTTCACGTGTTCCGGATGTACCTGATAATTATTTAAGGCTTCCACGCTTTCAAAGGAACTGTCCAGAATCAGGTCGGCATGACCCGAACCGGAAGGCAGCGGCTCCGTTATCACTTTAACGGAAATGACCCCAGGTACCTTATCCTTTAAGGCTTCCAGACTTTCCTTAATTATTTTTGCATGTTTTTGTTTCTCTTCCTCCGTAAAATTATCACCATGTTTCCATAATACTATATGCTTTACCATAGTTAAAACCTCCATTTTTTATTGGATGCAGTTCTGAATTGCTGCCTAATCTTGCTGCTCCAGTCGGAATCTGCAAGCAAGCTTGCAAATTCCTCCTTCCGCTTTTATTATATCATGAACAAAAAACTTGTTCATGATCTTGTTACTTCAGTCAGAATCTGCAAGCAAGCTTGCAAATTCCTCCTTC
>JAATEU010000357.1 GCA_015655565.1 Clostridiales bacterium | reverse complement strand
TTTATCAACCGGTTGAATGCAATCTCTTTCCATTTTGTGTTGGGTTTGCCGTAATTACAATAAGGAGCAATGGATATACCGCCTCTTGGGGTGAATTTTCCCAAGACCTCAATATATTTTGGCTCCATTAATTTGATTAGATCCTTCATAATTATATTGACACAATCTTCATGAAAATCTCCGTGATTCCGAAAACTGAATAAATAAAGCTTCAGGGATTTACTTTCCACCATTTTCTGGTCCGGAACATAAGAAATATATATGACCGCAAAATCCGGCTGTCCTGTCATTGGACAAAGACTTGTAAACTCAGGACAATTAAATTTCACAAAATAATCATTTTCAGGGTGCTTATTGACAAAACACTCAAGCATTTCGGGGGTATAATTATCGGGGTACCTGGTATTATGATTTCCTAAACAGGAAACGCCGTCAAGTTCTTCTTGATCTCTTCCACTCATATTAAACTCCTTTTCACAATAGAACAGTTAACTATGTAAATGAATAATTATATGCCGCTTTCTTTATCTGTCCGTATTTTTCCCAAAGTCTTAATTAAAATTACACCAACTATGCCGGGGATTACCTGTCCGATACACAGGCTTACAACCAATACACCGTAAGGCAGCGAATTTATAATTGACAGCCATATCGGTACAATGGTTCCCGGAATCAGTATAATAGGGACGGTGCAGCTCCATATTGGCAGTTTATACCTGTTGATCAACATGACAAGATAAGAGGTTATAATGCTTACTATACATCCCCCAAGCATATCAACAAGTCCAAATCCCCCAAGCATGTTAGAAAGAAAGTTTGCAACACCAAGGGGTAAAACAAGAAAAGGATATAAATATGCAAAGGCATAGATTGCCGTTGCAATTCTTACCTGGTATGGGCCAAATGATATGGACTGTGTGAAGTACATAATAACACAATATAGAGCAATAACAACTCCGGATATGGTTAATTTCCCAATGTTGGAATATTGCCGTGATAAGCCGTACTTTTTAATTTTTGTGTTATTTTCCATAATATTCATTTCCTTTCTTATAAGGCAGGATCTTTTACGTGGTTATTTTCAAATGCCCTTTGCCTGTCCAGACAGGTACCGCATTTTCCGCAAGGTTTTTCTTTCCCTTCATAACAGCTCCAGGTAAGTTCATAAGGTACGCCCAATTCCAGACCTTTCGCAACAACCTGCGTCTTGCTCAATGAGATGAAAGGCGCCGCCACTTTAAGCTTTTGGCCGCTTCCTTCGTAAATTGCCCTGGCAACCGCCTCATAGAACCCAATGCTGCAATCCGGATACGCATTACCTGCGGCATCGTCCAAATGTGCACCGTAGCAGATATAATTACAGCCTTTTGAAAGGGCTATGCTGGCTGCTGCTGATAAGAATAAACCATTTCGATACGGAACATAAGTAGAAACCGGATTGCCGCGTGTTTCTTCCAGCTGCCTGGAATAGGATTTCTTAGGGATTTCCCTACCGGAATGAGACAACAATGAGCAGTTACTCAAGGTAAATATACCGGCCAAGTCCAGAGTTACATACTCCGTACCGTAATAATCGGTGATATTTTTTGCCGCCTCTATTTCCTTATTATGTTTTTGACCGTATGATATGGAAAGGCAAATGACATTTTCCTTCCCAAAAGATTGGACCGCCATTGCCAGGCAGGTAGTGCTGTCCACACCGCCGCTAAATAGAACTAATGCATTCATAAAATCCTTTCTTTAGGCACAGTTCATTATCCTGTATAGACTTTTTATAAAAAAGCAAAAAAATAGGGCATAAGCCCATAAACAAATAAAGTAGTTTTAACTACTAATCCCTAGTTTTGTTTATCGACAGGATGGTTACGAACTGTCCTATGTAATATGTAATATTTTTAATTGCAGTTAAATATGCTGCTTCTTTAGTATATGCAATAATGACGGTTAATGCAAGCTAAAATTGTTGCCGGGAAAACATATAAAGCAGTTGCCTTTTTCATTAAAAAACTGCTAATATATTATATTTAGGACTTGCAATTTTAAACAAATATGTATATAATAAATTAATGATAATAGTAATTATTATTAATTTTATTTTAGGAGGTTTAAAGAATGCCAGCTTTTGGAAATCCATTTCAAGGTAATGTTGAAAGAAAAATGACTAAGGAAGAACTGATTCAAGCAATCCGCCTGGATATCGCAGGTGAATTGGAAGCGATTTACCTTTATGACGCACATGTTCAGGCAACAGATGAAGAAATAGCCAAAAAGGTGATTGGCGATATAAGGGATGAGGAGAAAGCGCATGTGGGAGAATTAATGACACTTTTGCAGATTCTTGACCCGAAGGAAGCAGAATTGTTTGTCTCCGGAGAGACAGAGGTAAAAGAAATGCTCGAAGATTTAGGCCTGTTTAAGCCCTCTGCTGAAGAAACATCAGTAGCTGCCGGTCCTGAGACAGTAGGTAGCCTATTAAAAAAGTAAAATTTTATAAAAGGAGGTAGCAAACATGAGTTATTTATCAAGAGAAAGTTCGGCCTTATCTGCAAAGTTATGGGAGCAAATTGACAAAACAGTGATTAATACAGCACGTACTGCTTTAACCTGCCGGAGATTCCTGCCTATTTACGGACCACTGGGAATTGGGACAGAGAGTATTAATATCGATGATTCTGAATCTTTGGATGAAATCTTCGATGAAGGATTCATTACGACAAAAGGGAGAAAATATGTAGAAATCCCCACCATTTATGATGATTTCACCCTTCTTTCAAGAGATTTGGAAAACAGTCAGAAATTTGGTTATCCGGTTGACTTGTCAAAAGCAGCGTATTCTGCTGAAGCATGTTCAGGGAAAGAAGACCGGTTGATCTTTTTTGGTAATACGGCAAAGGGTTATGAAGGCTTACTGACTGCATCCGGTATTAATAAAATTAAGAAATCCGACTGGTCCTTAGGAGAAAATGCATTCTCCGATATTGCTTCTGCTCTGGAATTATTTACGGCAAAAGGTATTTACGGAACTTACGCCCTGGCCGTCAGCCCGGATCTTTACATGCAGTTACAACGGATACAGCAGGGAACCGGATTACTGGAAATTGACCGTCTCAATAAATTGTTAAACGGAAATGTTTTTACATCATGGGTTTTAGGTACCAAAAAAGCAGTTCTTGTATGTCCCGATTCAAGGAATATGGATCTTGTCATAGGTCAGGATTTAGCAGCTGCTTATTTAGAACAAAAAGAATTGAATCATAGTTTCCGCGTTCTGGAAAGTGTCCTGCTCAGAATTAAGCGTAAACAAGCTGTTACGGTCTTTGAATAAAAATATCTGGCAATCCGTTTAATAATATGCTCTCGCTGCGGATAATAAAGTTCAGCTAACTTATCTTAAACCGGGAATGGAGCCGAAGGCCGAATTTCCAGAGGCTGATTCCGGTACCGTTTATGAGTACTGTAATCTGCATGGCTTATGGAAAGCCGATTTTTGAAGATATCAAAAATTTGTCCCGGATAAAGAGACATAAAAGCAAAAAATGAATATCCAAAAACATATATTTATCCTTTCGTTCATGAAAAGCCCTGCAAAAGTATGCAGGGCTTTTCATTATATTTTCAAACTTTCTAATTACTTTCTGTTGTCTCCGTACTCTCTGTGGCATTACCATCTTCCGATTGTCCCATGCCGCCCTGTGACCGGCCTCCCGGGCATCCCGGGCCTCCTGTACCACCTCCCGGGCCTCCTTGCTGCCCATTACTGGTTACTATGGAGGTAAGTGTGATTTCGGCAGTCTGAGTCCCGCAAGTTAAGGTATAAGTCTCATCTTTCGCAAGCTCCGGCGTACTGATAACCACCGATTGATATTGCTTGTCAGGCGTATAAGAAGCCACCTCATTGCCATCCTGATCGGTTAATTTTATTTCTGTTCCGGCTTGGACGGATGTTGTCAGGTTATACATAAGGGAATATTGAGTGGAGGTGTCTGAAAATGCCTGTGCCATTCCCGAACTTCCTGCTAAAATGGCAGTTCCTCCGGTTATCTCAGCAGCTCCATTATAATCAAGGGCACTATTTCCGCTATTAGTAGGACCGCTTACATAAGTAGTACCGCCTGATATATACAGGTAACCATTGGTATCAATTCCGTCAGCGGATGCATCAATTAAAATCGTACCTCCTGTAATGGAAATATAACAATCGGAATCCGGTTCAAATTCACCGCCGCCGCCAAAATCGCCGCCGCCAAAACCGCCGCCAAAACCGCCTTCTCTGGATTTCTCAGAGCCTTCTGAATCCGGTTCATCTGTCGCAGTCCCTTCATCTGTTGAAGTATTTGTTATTTTATCTATTGCAGCATTTATCATTTCTTCTGCCGTATCATTTGTTTTTTCACTTGACATACTATTTATTACGGCTGCCGCCTCATCACTGCCGCCACTTGCCGAATTAAATCCATCATCTTCCGCAGTTACATCAATAGTTCCGTCTTCAATAATAATAACCGTTCCTTCAATTCCTTCATTGCTTTTTGAAACAGTAATATTACCGCCGGCAATATATACATACCCTTTTGTGGCATCCTCGTCATTCTTTGACTGGATTCCATTTCCGGTAGAGGCACTTAAAGTAAGGGTACCGTCTTTAATTTTTACACAATCTTTTCCGTTTAAAGCGTCCTTTACCGCTGTGACATTAATAATTCCGCCAGTGATGACAAGATCATCCTTGGATAAAATTCCATGCTGATAATTGCCGGTAATATTTAAGGTCCCGCTTCCGTTAATCGTCAGATCCGCTTTGCTGAAGATAACTCCATCCACATTATTATCATCCGTCTGGACATATTCCGTGCCATCTGTCAGAGTGTTTTCCGTTCCCTCTTCCAGGGTAATAAAAACTTTATCAGCATTTTTAATATAAATCGGGGCATTATCCTGACAGGAAACAGATACTTCGTTTAATACAATCTGTACTTTATCAGCATCCTCAGCATCCACTACAATCTGACCATTATCTAAAATACCCGTAATTACATAAGTCCCTTCATCACTGATTGTAAGTATGCCTTTCTCAGATGACGCACCTTCCCCGGATATTTTTATATTGCTTCCATCCAAGGTAATATAGGTTGCTGTACTCTCTTCATATCCCACTTCTAAA
>JAATEU010000551.1 GCA_015655565.1 Clostridiales bacterium | reverse complement strand
TTAGTAAGACCAATTTTATAAACATAAGTGCTTATTACCTCCGATACGGCCGTTACTTTCTGATTTCCCAGCAATAACGGTGCATCCAGACCAATATTCATCATCCTGCTTAAAGAAAGAATCAACATCATGACAATAACCGGTTTAATTGACGGCAATGTAATATACAGGAGTCTTTGCATTTTGCTGGCACCATCCATATAAGCGGCTTCATACAATGTTTCATCCAGGCCGGCCAGTGCCGCCAAATAAACGATGGTTCCCCATCCGATTTCTTTCCAGATA
This sequence comes from Clostridiales bacterium, assembly GCA_015655565.1. GTDB lineage: Bacteria > Bacillota > Clostridia > Lachnospirales > Lachnospiraceae > Anaerocolumna. The sequence goes on along the minus strand of JAATEU010000551.1, from coordinate 8,478 downwards.
TTTGCTGCCACATAGGTAAAAATCCACCACTTTTCACTGCTTAAAAATGGAATCGTTTGAATACCCACTGTATTTAATATATTGTTAATTGTACCTCCGTTTGCTGAAAACAAATTGGTAACAATACCGGCAACAACTACCCAGGAAACAAAATGAGGTAAATATAATAAAGACTGGGTTATCTTTTTAAATTTAAAACTTGCTATTTCATTAAGCATCAGGGATAAAAGTATTGTTAAAGGAAAGTTGATTAACAAGGTCAGTATGTTTAAAACAAGTGTGTTTTTAACCGACGACCAAAACAGCGGTTCTGCAAAGATTTTTTTAAATACATCCAATCCAACCCACACACTGTCCGCAATCCCTTTAAACATATTAAAATCTTTAAATGCAATGACTATACCATACATTGGAATATATTTGAAAATAAAATAGTAGAAAATGACCGGTATTATCATTAGATATAACCAACGGTCCCTCATCAGGTAAAACCAGAAATGATTTTTCTTTGTCTTTTTTGTCTTTATAGAAAATGATTTTTCCTTACTCATAAATTCCTTCCCCCATTACATTGTATATTACTCACATATGTAACCTCCTTCACTTATGCAGTTAATTTATTTCATGTAAAAATCATAACATTTAATTTCAGCAATTAACAAGTTTGAATATATCACATTTTCTATTAGTTTCTATGATTCAATAAACAGCCCTGCTATTAAATTCTCTTTTCCATACATCAGCTTTCATTTCTCTTCCGCTTTCTGAAACAGAAGCAAAAAAGCGCGATTTTGATATGCTTTCCATATTTTCTGATATCCAGGTTCTATTGACATTTGTTTCTACGTTTTCTATAATTTTTATATCTGCAGATAAATTATTTCAAAAAAGGAAGCTGTCACTTTTTCATCACGCTTGTACCCGGATACGGTGACAGAATGGTATTTGTATGAGAAAATTAAAACAAATATTTCAATCTCCTAAGTTTTTCAGTGGTTATAAAAAGTTTTATACTTCAATCCTAATGTCCTTTATTTTTTCTCTTATGTTACCTGTATTTATCTTAGGCATCATTCTGTATGCAGCCTTATATCATAACGCCAAACAGGATTTTTATAAAACCCATGAAAAATTAGTAACGGAAATGACATCTTATGTATGGCAGACGATGAATCATATTGAAACTGATTTGTCCACCCTTAAAACAGACACGGCTTTCCGGAATTACCGTAAAATTATCGGCAATGATGTAATAACCTCCGTATCCGAATATCAGCATATTACCAACAGCCTGCTAAGTATTTCATCAAAATATTCCTCTTTATATTCTATTTATTTTTATGATAAAGATTTTGGTACGATTTATAATACGGATTATGGTTCCGCCGCCTGGAACAATTTTCAGGATACAGACTGGTTAAACCAAATCAGCAGCATATCCCGCGTACAACGTTTAAAACCCAGGCTGAATATGAACAAATCCTATTATGAAAAATTAAAGACCGACTCTTTCCAGCCATATAAGCCGCAGCAGGTATTAAGTCTGGTATGCCATGCCGATACTTCCAAGGTATTGGTGGCAAATATAAGTATATCCGGCCTTTATAACGATTTAATCAGCCTCTATTCATTAAACCGGGACAACAGTGTTTTATACATCGTGGATGAGGATAATAAAATCATATTTACAGCAGATTCCAATCATATTAATACTGTCTTTCCTGCCGATTTAAATTTACTGGAAAATATTGCCTTTTCTTATAAAGACAATATTTATTTTTCTTCTTCTTTTTATGACGGAATGCTGTCTTTCGTTATTTCTTATCCGGTTGCCACAATGAATACGGCTACCGGATATTTCGCAGATTATGTCCTCCTGTTATGTGTAAGTCTGTTCCTGTTCTTAGTTTTCCTGGCAAATATAGTAGCCAGAAAACTGTATCATCCGATTGATGACTTATATAATAATATTAAAAATACTTTTTCGGAATCGGTAGACTCCCAAGGCAGTATTCAGGATGAAATCGCTGTTTTAAAAGAAACCTTCCAAAGCTTAAACGCTAATAATTCCTCCATGAATTATATTCTTTCCTCTTACGAAACGATTGTCCGGAATCATAATGTAAAGCTGTACCTGGAAGGTTCCCTCAGCTATGAAGATTTAGTTGATGAAAATAATATCCCTTATATTAATATTGATAAGACATACTATAACCAATTAATATTATTCCGCCTGTCCCAAAAATTTATATTATCAAAGTCCGTTCATGAAATGTCCTTACTCCGCAATAAAATTAAGGATGTAATCAACACCTATATTAAAAATGCCCCGAATGGTTTCTTCCTGGATTTACATCAGGATACCTTCCTTGCCTTTATCAGCATTATGAATTTTAATGCCCTGCAGCAATTAAAACAAATTTTATGCTCTACGATGGAGGAACTGCTTGAACAACCTGTTTTCTGTGTGGAATCAAATTTTATATATGCAACAGACGAACTGCTCCCCTCTTATCACGATTGCATCAAAGCCCTGGAATATGCGGTTTTTTTTAATAAAATTGATCATATTGTTCCAATTTCTGAAATAAAACAGGATTATATTTATGATTATGATTTTTTGATTAATACAGAGGCAGGATTAATCCGGCATGTCCTGCTATATAATAAAGAAGAATGCCTTAACATTATAAAAGACGTTTCCAGACACATTGAGAAAACGCCAAATGTATCTTATGCCATTGATATCTGGATCCAGATAGTGACTATTTTATGTAAGAACATGTATCTTGAAGATATTCTGAATAAACATGTTTCTGCCGATATCAGACAGCTTGCCGCTTTAAAAGATTTTGAGGAATTCCTGATTGACCTTTGTGACCGGACCATTCAATATTACATAACCCATTCCCAAACGGAGGGTCAGTATTGCACCGATGCGAAAAAATTTATGGAGGAAAACTACAGAAAAGATTTCAGTATATCAGATGTGGCGGAGCACTTAAATATCAGTTATCAGTATCTAAGTAAAATTTTCAAAACCCAATGCGGACGCAGTATGTCTGAATATCTTAATTATATCCGCATTGAGAAGGGAAAAAATTATTTGCGTAATACCAATGACTCCTTTGCCGTAATTGCCCAGAAAATTGGTTATAACAATATTCAAAGTTTTCAGCGGTTCTTTAAAAAATATGAAAATATGACACCTTGCGATTATAGAAAATTATATACAAAACGGTAAGGAAGCAAAATCTTCATACGTTCGCCGTGGTAAGAATGCAGCTATATTATATTCTGAATAAAAAAAGAATTCCATAGAACAAGGACTAACTTTTTATATTTAACTCTCCGCAGAAATTCGTCTGCAATATTTTTAAAATATCACTATAAGAATCAGTAAAGCTTAAAATCCAGATCAGTTTTGTATAAACCGCTTCTGTTGTCATGTCATAAGCGGAAATCATTCCTATCTTATTGGCCTTAATTCCCACCTCATAAGTATCCAGATTAACCCCGTCGTAAACACATTGTGTTGCCATAATTACCGGTATCCCGCGCTTAATCAGTTCTTCCAGTTTATTCATTAATTCCGTGTCAGCCACCGGCATTCCGCCAAGTCCATAACCTTCAATGATTACTCCCTGATAATTTTCATTTTGAATAAAATCAATAATCCCCGCTTCAATACCCGGAATCATTTTAAGCAGGAATATCTTAGGTATAAAGCAATCCTTTAACTTTTGCTTTGGAATCCCTCCCTCCGCATGTTCCAATGCTTTCATCCTTCTGTAATCCTCCGTAATAAAAAGTTTTCTGTCCTTGATAATTCCAACATAAGGATAATTACAGCTGATATAAGCATCTGAATTAATGGAACTGCGTTTATACGCCCTGGTTCCGTTAATAATTTTATCGTGAAATACAACAAAGACACCGGAAAGTCTCTCATCCCCGGCCGTAATAACCGCATTCTGTAAATTATCGTTCCCATCGCTGTTTTCAAAGGTAACGGGTATCTGCGAACCCGTTAATACAATGGATTTATTAATACCAAGAAACAGATAGGATAGCATGGCCGCACTATACGACATGGTGTCGGTACCGTGAAGAATAACAATTCCATCATAGCTGTTAATATGTTTCCGGATAGAATCTTCTACAATATACCAGTCGCTTGGTATGATATTACTGCTATCCTTATTAAATATAGGTTCAATTGTCACATCATAATCTCCTGACAGGTTTAAAATTTTTTCATATAAAATATTAATTATTTCCCCGTCATCCGGTTTTAAACCCTCTGCTGTCTGAAGACTGACAATTGTTCCGCCTGTCATAAGAACCAATACCCTTTTCAAAATGCTTCCTCCCGTATGTAATTGATATAAAACATTCAACTGCCTGAAAAACACCAGGTAAATATAACCGGCTTTTCATATTATATGTCATGAAGCACCAATTTGCAACGTAAATTCTTTCTTGTTAAAAATAGAAAAATGAAAATCAAAAATAAGACAATGAAAAACAGGGCAAAATAATAACTCATATATATTGTACCTTATCCCATTTTTAATCTATAAAAATTTTTTATCCTATAAAAATTGATTTGAAAATTTAAAAAGTTCGCATTCCGTATATTTACATTTATTTGTAATTTTTCCTATATTCAAGAAAAATATAATTGTTTCATAAGTATTTCTTAATACTTTATAAGGTGAATTTAAAAAACAATCAATAATTATATGGTATAATCATTACTGTACTTCTAAATAATAAGATTGCTGAATTTATAAAAAAACGAATAAAACAATCGAATACAATAAGATAAATCGCAAAAAAGGAGATTATAATGGAAAAGATAAAAATCGCGGTTTTATTTGGCGGGTGTTCCACTGAATATAACGTATCACTGCAATCGGCATATGCTGTAATTACACATCTGAATCCAGGTAAATACGACATTATAATGCTTGGAATTACAAGGGAAGGCAGGTGGTTACGGTATCAGGGAAATCCTGAAAAACTGCTGGATAACACCTGGTTCACGGATGATACCTGTACACGTGCCCTGCTGTCACCAAGCAGGACAGATAACGGAATCCTTGAATTCCGGAACGGCACTGCCGTAACGCTGAAAATAGATGCGGCTTTTCCGATATTACATGGAAAAAACGGGGAAGACGGCACCCTTCAGGGCCTGATCGAATTAGCCGGTATCCCCCTGGTTGGCTGTGATACCCTTAGTTCCGCCTTATGTATGGACAAGGATATTGCCAAAAAAATTGTTTCTCTGTCAGGGATAAAAACGCCTGCCTCCGTCGTTGTCCGTAAAGGGATAAAAAAATCCCAGCTATTACAGCTGACAAATAGCCTGAATTACCCTGTTTTTGTAAAACCGGTCAAATCCGGTTCTTCCATTGGCATTACAAAGATAAACACAAAAGATAATTTAATGGAAGCCGTAAATACAGCTTTCAAACATGACAATAAAGTTGTAATTGAAGAAAATATAAACGGATTTGAAGTTGGCTGTGCCATTTTAGGCAGGGATGAACTTATAATTGGTGAAGTGGATGAAATTCATTTAACACAGGGCTTTTTTGACTATACGGAAAAGTATACCCTGAAAACTTCAAGTATCCATATGCCGGCAAGGATTGCTCCGCAGACGGCAGCACGTATTAAAGAAACTGCCCTCACTATTTATAAAGAACTGGGATGCAGCGGATTTGCAAGAGTGGATATGTTTTTAACCCCGGACGGAGATATTGTATTTAATGAAGTAAATACAATACCGGGCTTCACTTCCCACAGCCGTTACCCCAACATGTTAAAAGGGATTGGTTTGACCTTTGAAGATATTTTGGACAGGCTGATACAATTGTCAATATAAGAAACTTTATTCCGGAAGGGAGCCAATATGAGAACTTTAACTTTAGATTGTAAAAATATTTATAGCGGTAATCTTATTCTGGTAAACAGTGAGCACCCTGTTATGAACCAGCATATCAATTATACGGCTTCCCTCGTTTCGGTAAACACGAAACATCCGGGTATTCTATTAGACTATATCGCTGCAAAGGAATTGTCACAAATCACAAACGCTTTAGATATATATAATAACATTATTCCAGTAAGTGGTTACCGGACACGGAAGGAGCAGAAACAAATATATGCCGATTCGGTAAAAGAAAACGGAACCGTCTTTACAAAAAAATATGTGGCACTCCCTGACAGAAGTGAACATCAGACCGGATTAGCAATTGATTTAGCTGAAAATAACGACGATATTGATTTTATCCGCCCTCATTTCCCTTATGCCGGAATATGCATGCAATTCCGTAAAACGGCAATCCACTACGGCTTCATAGAACGGTACCCGAAAGGAAAAGAATCCATAACCGGAATAGCCCATGAACCTTGGCATTTCCGATATGTAGGTTTTCCCCACTCAGAAATTATGCAGATGAAGGATCTGACTTTGGAAGAATATATAAAGTTTATTAAAAGCTTTCCATATGCCGGGAAGCATTTAAAATTTTTTAATTATGATAATAATTACGAAATTTATTATGTTAATATATCCCAGTTATCACAAAATCCTGTGGTATTGCCTGCAGATACTACATATCAAATATCAGGAAATAATATGGATGGATTTATCATTACCCTGAGGAAGTGAATGAGGTAAAGTGTGAAGAAAAATACATCTTCACACCAGAAGAACCTCAGAATGACCAAGGAGGGTGCTCATTCCAAGCTTCTTCCCTTATTATTTGAGATGCCGCAGGACGGCATTATGTCTGTAAGGTTGAAAGAAAATATTAGAGAAAGGATGCCACTTAGTGATTCTTTCAACCCTTTTTATTTGTGGCAGTACCCCAGGTAAGCCTGCGGTATGCAATGGATGTGAAAAATGGACAAGAATAACACCGCCTGCCCGGGACAGACGGCTTATATCAATAAAAAATATGCAGGCTTAGATTATTTTAGAATAATTGCGGCTTTTTTCATCGTGGCAATACATACCTCACCCTTAACTTCCTTAAGCCCTGGTGCTGATTTTGTCTTTACACGGATTATTGCCCGCGTAGCGGTTCCCTTTTTTTTCATGGTAACAGGCTTCTTTTTGTTACCCGGGTATCTTAAAGAAACAATACCGTCCGCCGGGGACAGGCGTTTTATGTTAAAAACAGCGGATACGGATACGGGAGATCTAAAACGATTCTTCCTAAAAACCGGTAAATTGTATGGAATTGCTGTTTTGCTTTATCTTCCAGTCAATATTTACAGCGGATATTTTACCCGGGATAATATCATTTTAAAGCTGTTTAAAGATATCCTGTTTCAGGGTACTTTTTATCATCTGTGGTATCTTCCTGCTGTTATCACAGGGGCAGGAATCATATACCTTCTTTCAGGAAAGCTGAATATGAAATCACTTGCCATACTTACCGGAGTTTTTTATATCCTGGGCCTATTCGGTGACAGTTATTACGGACTCATAAAAGAAATACCATTATTAAAATCCGGTTATGATATATTATTCAGCTTTTTTGATTATAGCAGAAACGGAATCTTTTATGCACCTGTATTTCTGATTATGGGAGCTGCCCTTGCACGTTCCGGCCGTAAATTACAATGGAACAGCTGCATAACCGGCTTCCTCCTTTCCACCATACTCTTATTAACAGAAGGCCTGGTCCTGCATCATTACGCACTCCCAAGACATGACAGCATGTATCTGTTCCTTATACCCTGTATGTATTTTCTTTTTCAGTTACTGCTTCTGTGGCAGGGTAAAAGCAGGAAAAGCTTAAGAACTATTTCCATGATAATTTATATCATACATCCTTTTAATATTATTTTAGTAAGAGGTTTTGCAAAATTCTCCGGCTTACAGCAGGTTTTAATCGAAAACAGCCTCCTGCATTACCTTGCAGTATGTATTACCTCCCTGGCTTTTGCTGTTTTTGCAGGATATCTGTTCCGGATAGGCAAGAAAGATATCCCCTATCCCAAAGGCAGAGCATGGATTGAAATAAATTTAAATCATCTCAGGCATAATGTAAAGGAATTACGTTCAGTTCTGCCAAAGGACTGCACGCTTATGGCTGTGGTAAAAGCCAATGCATACGGTCACGGTGATATCCGGGTTTCAAAAGAATTAATGAAAACCGGCGTATCTTCTTTTGGGGTAGCTACCTTGCCGGAAGGAATAAAGCTCCGCAGAAACGGCATTAAAGGTGAAATTTTAATTTTTGGCTATACTCATCCCCGGGATTTTAAATACCTTGTTAAATACCATTTCATACAAACGGTAGTTGATTTAGAATATGCACAAATAGTAAACGGCTATGGAAAAAAAATCAGGGTTCATATTAAAATTGATACCGGCATGCACCGTCTGGGAGAATATTACAGCCACGCAGCTAATTTAGAAACTATTTTCCGTCTGGAAAATCTTGTAATTGA
>JAATEU010000310.1 GCA_015655565.1 Clostridiales bacterium | reverse complement strand
CGGAAGAGAATGATAGTGATATGCTTCTAAATTATGCTTCCTAAGCAGCTTCACAATGTTTTTATCGTGTGTAATCCAAATGGCCCTTACATACTGTTTCTTATATTGATTTAAATAGATATAAAAATATCTGGGGTTTTCAGCAAACCGTTTTCCAAAAGAACAGCCTAACAGCCATATTTTTTTACTTCTTGGTGTAACGAAAGAAACCCAGTATAATGGAATGAATACTATCTGTCCCCAATATTTTATTCCGTTAATCAATAATCTTATCATTCTTTCTTTCCTTTTTCCTACGCAGTTTCGATTCTATATGTTTTCTATTTATTTACCATTTCTTTAATATAGTCTTCCTCTCAATCGGATCCAGATTTCGAATCTTACTATCCTCATAATAGGAATCACTTATTACATGTGTAGTAGATACTTCTTCAAAGATAGCCCCTCTTACCGACGTAAAAGAATGCTTCTCCCCTCTGAGTATGGTCTGAATATCCCCCGGTTTCAGATTTCTCTCTTTCCCTTCAATATTCACCTGCAGATCACCATATAATAATTGGAAAGTCTCTTCCTTTACTTTATGAGCATGAACCGGATGTTTCTGCCCTGGTAAAATCACCAGAAGCTTTTTACAATATTCCCGGTTGATTATACTTATAATAACGGCACCGGTCTGGCGGAAATGCTGCATTCCATAGTGGTGTGACAATTCCACCTCAAAATCATTTCCCAATGCGATACCGGCCTCATAAAGCATACCTTTTGCATCATGTATTACACTGCGGACTAATCCGATTTCCGTTATTTTCCTCTTTTCATGTAACTCTTCATTTGCTTCATAATCTTTACCGGCAATCAATCCTTCCGTGAATTCACCGCTATTCATCTGCTTTTCGCCGCAGGGCATAGCAAAAAAAACGTCTTCTCTCCCGATCGGCTCACCTTTTTTTATTGCTCTCTTAAGAAAAACTCCTCTCATAAGAGAATTAAGGGAATCCATTTCATCCTGACTGATATATTTATTATTGTCCTTCTTTGTTGTACAGATTGTCTTGGCATCCAGTATGGCCTTTACCCATCTGTCAGCCTGTTCCGGATTCATTGAGTACGCATTCAGCGTAATCTTTTCCGCAGGCAATCCCACATGTCTTTCTAATATCCCGGCTCCTTTAGCAACCGCCAGCATGGGTACCGTATTATCATTTGGTTCTTCGTGGCCGGAATAACCGATTGTTATCTCCGGATACCTGCGGTTCATACGGTCGATAAAATCCAATTGCAAATGTTCCATCGGCGCAGGATATTCCGCCACGCAATGTAAAAAGGCAAATTCACAGCCTTTATGCGTAAAAAAGTTGAATAGCTTGTCTATATCTGAGAGGGTTTTCCCGCCTGTTGAAACAATGATGGGTTTTTGCGTTTCCGCAGCTTTGACCAGCAGCGGCCAATCCAAGGCACTGCAGCTGGCAATTTTTATAATATCAATTCCCTGATCCATACACCACTCCACACTGTCTTCATCAAACGGCGTACTCATGGCAATCATTCCCTCATCCCGGATTGCAGCTACCATCTGGGTAAACTGTTCATAACTTAATCTGGTACTCATGAATCTTGGGATATGATTCACATCTGCCTTATCCTTATAATCCGGATGTACGAAAGTATCCAGATTCCTGTACTGCAGCTTAACAGCGGCCTTTATATTATACTTTCTGGCTATTCTGCCCATAGCTTTTACAATATCAATTCCATGTTCTACACTCCCCTGGTGGTTATTTGCCATTTCAAAGATGAATAAATCATTAAATATACTTTTACTGTCGTTCATATCATATCCTCCCGGTAGATTGTTATTTTTTTAAAGAACAATGGATTCCCTTGTATTTTCATTAGAATGTCTTCCATCGCCAATGCAGAATTCGTTACTGCCTTTTCACGCTCTCCTGCTTTTTGCGACATGATACGTTAAAATTCTTTATCTTCTATATATCTTTTAATCGTTTCCTTCATTTCCCCATAGTCATGAACACAAAATTCCTCTCCCGCTGCTACTGCAATGTCACCGGTGCCTATGCATCCAATTCTTCGATGAATGAACTCAATTCCCCGGTTAAACTATCCTGTTAATCTATAAAACAAAAAAATTTACTCATGCTTACCTCCCTGCCGTTTAAAAACCATGTCCGCCCTGTTTGGTTTCCCTATAAAGATAGTTCAATTAAACGATCCATGTCTATCATCTTATCATCCACATAATAATCAGCATTTGGTTTTCCAAAATGCAGTTCATGATACTTCACTTTCCACCGGTCCAATTGCCGCTCGGTCGTTTCTCTCCAGTCAAGCCCGGATACATAGCCTCTTGCAGTGAAAAAAACGATATGATTCTCCATTTGATATAATTTATTGATTT
>JAATEU010000524.1 GCA_015655565.1 Clostridiales bacterium | reverse complement strand
GGCGAACAAATGCATAAATTGACTATTGCAGAAATGCCTAGTCATACTCAGCAAAATGCGCTGGCGGGTGATGTGATAATCAACCAACAACGTGGCGGTAATGGTGATTCCTATCCAAGACCTGGTTCTTTTTATTGGGCACCTCCAGTTGGTGGCGATCAGCCTCACAATATAATGCCTCCTTACTATGCATTAGCGTATATTATGAAACTATAATCATGACTTAAACAGAGCTTGTACTATTTATAGTTATTACAACGGGATGCAATATGGTTCAGCAATGCAGACTACAGGTTATTAAGGAGGAAATAATTTAGATGTTTTTATAATTTCATGACATAGGCCAGGCTGTAATAAGGTGGCATTATATTATGTGGTTGATCCCCTCCTGTACTACTAGAGATACCAACGGTTGGATAATTTGCGTCAAACGAAAGTATATAATTATCACTACTATCTGAAGCATCATGATAGCCACCACTAGAGGCATACGAACCTGTTCTCGTTCCTTCGTAATCCCGGCCTCCCGTACCTAAGTCCGCGAACAATGAATGATTATGATTTGGCATTTCATTGATAGTTAATTTGTGGTATCTTTCGCCCCCTGTGTTATTTGGAGCATAGGAAATACTACCATAAGTATCTGAAAAAGATCCTGCTCCAATAACAAATTTTCCTTGAAGGTTTGGAGTTCCATTAGTACCATTACAGATTGCCCATCCTGAAGGAATATTGGCAGTACTTCCAGACCAAATAACAATCGTTCCAGTCGGTACTCCACTACCGCTACCTTGGGAAGATACAATTTATTTTTTATTAGTATTATTTTCAAATAATTTCTTTATAGCCAGACGATGCGAATTTTGAACAGAATGAGCGTAAATTTCTAGTAATATGCGGGTATCTGACCACCCTCCAAGATGTTGTATATCAGAAATTGCTACTCCTAGTTGAAGTAAATTTGTTGCAAATGTATGTCTTGTACTATGAACATGTAAATTAGCGGGAAGGTTTAATTTTCTTATTGCATTTTTGAAATTATGTAAAAAATATGTAGGATTATGGGGACTTCCATCTATATTCACAAATACTAAGTTGTTTTTATTATTCCAATTTAAACAATTTTTCTTTTCTTGATCTTGCTTCTTTTTATGTGACTGCAATATTTTGTTTAAATGAGGATGTAATGGAATTGTCCTAACTGATGATTTTGTTTTTGGATATGATTTTAAAAATGGTATTCCATCAATACTTACTAAAACTTGTTGTATGTGGATGACTGCGTTTGTAAAATCTACATGATCCCAGGACAAACCTAATATTTCTGATCGACGACACCCCGTATAAAAAAGCATTTGATAAGCAATATGAAATCTGAATTTTTGAGTTCCGTCTAGAAATTCTTTTTGCTGAGTAGGAGTAAAATAACCCATTTTTATTGTAGGTACTGGAATAGCTTCTGTATCAATTACCGGATTTTTTTCAATAAGACCTTCTCTTACTGCGGCATTCATTGCAGCTAAAAGTAAAGCACGAATTTTTTTTATCGTCCAAGCAGATAATGGTTTTCCGAAATTGGAACTATATTTTAATTTTGAGCGATTACCTTCTTTACTTAAAAAGTTTATAAATTTTTGTACATCAATAGTTTTTAACTGATGTAAATAATATGATCCAAGCTGCGGAACAATATGTAATTTAATATAGACTAATTGTACCTGTGTTGTAGTTGGTGAATGTTTGTTTCTTTTATAGTTTTCATACCAGTAAGGCACCAATTCTCCTATTGTATATCGTTTAGGTCGTGGTATATTTTTCTTGTTTTTGATACGTCTATTCACAATAAGTACTCCTTTATGAAAGGGATGATAAAAGTGCTAAAAAAAAGAAAAGGCTATAATATGTTTTCTTTAAGTATGTATGTCTTTATTCTTGCACTGCTATTTGCCGGTCCTACTCTTAATGCAGCTATTCTAGATTCTTTGGCTGTAGATAACTTAAAAAACGAATCCCTAATTATTGATCGCTCACTCAGTCTTTGGTTTCAAAGTCATGGCCAAACATATTGTAGTGATTTGAGTACACTACAAAACATGGGAATATTACCAAATAACATTTCTCTTTCTCCTTTCTACTATGCGGTTACACCTGATTTTACTCAATATCGACTTACTGTTTATTTACCTAATGGCTCAATTTTTGTATCACCTAATAGTAAATATTAAATTCTAAGTAAGTGTATCATAGTAAGTAATTCTAAGATAAACGGGGATGATAAAGTTGGAATATATTATAGTTATATTCGGGCTTGTTTTTGGAAGTTTCGCGAATGTCTGTATACTTCGTAATTTATCTGGTGAATCACTAGGCGGTCGTAGTCACTGTATCAATTGTATGACGGAATTAACATGGTTGGACACAATACCGGTATTAAGTTATTTATATTTACATGGTCATTGTCGATATTGCGGTAAGTCAATATCATTCCAATATCTAGTTATCGAAACTTTATATGCCCTGGTAGTGCTGTCGATTTATTTACATACCGGATTGACAATAAGTTTCTTATTATATTCAGTTGTGGCATTTACTTTGATCATTTTAGTAGGAACAGATTTTTTAGAAAAAATTATAGATGATCGAATTGTCTTAGGAAGTTTATTAATTATAGTGCCTATCCAAATATATTTGGGAAAAATACACTTTTTGATCCAAGGTGCCCTCTTTGCATTTGTTTGTTCTAGTTTTGTCTATTTATTAGGTATTACCTTGCAAAACTGGCGTAAAGCTATTTATATCTATTTAATAATTTGGCAAAAAAAACATTTACCACGCTATCTAAAAGGCGCTGGTGATGGGGATATTATGATTTCTATATTTTTAGGAATCATTTTTGGTTGGAAGGCATTCTGTTTAATTTTTTTATTTGCTCATTTTCTTGTTATTTTAATATACGTAGTAAGTTTTATTAAATGGAATTCTGAAATTCCATTTGTCCCATTTCTAGCTATGTCTGTTGCTATTCATGCGATACTGCCTGGGGGCTTAATAGGACAAGCTATATATTTATTAAAATTTATTAGATTGTCTTATTAAAAGGAGCGATTTACCATGAACAATAGTTTTGTAAGCATTCCTTTAAATGATTGTAAAACAACTCATGATAAATTATTCTGTGATAGTATTAAACAGCAGATTGTAGCAATTTTGCAGTTTACTTCTGCATATAAGGTAAAATTGACTTTTTTTATGTCCCAGTTAGAACCCTATTCTTATTTTAGATCGAATCAGGAAGTAAATAAACGTACAGAGCTGTTATCAAAAAAGATGAATAAAAGTGAAATTAATATTTTAATTTATATTGATAATAAAAAAATCGGGTTACTTACCACTTATTTCTGTTGTAGACCACGTACTATTGAACTTCGCTTCTGTGAAGATAAAACAAAAAATATACGTCTGCTCACTGAACACTTTTTAAGTAGTAATGAAAGTCGAGAAGATCTTATAAATTTTGTTTCCCAAACTATTCTAATAAAAGATCCGCTTACTTACCTACATTCGCAGAAAGTACAAAGTTATGCTTGCTTCTTGGGATATATTATTAATTTAGATGGCAAGCAAATCAATAGGCTCAGATATCATGGCTTATTGCATGATGTTGGTAAAGTAGCGATTAATAATTTGATCTTGAAAAAGACGTCGGCTTTAACTAAGATCGAGTTTGAGAAAATAAAGCAACACGCTTTTCATAGTTATGAATATTTAATGGGATATGAACTGCTTAAATCTTATGCACAAATTGCTTTATACCATCATGAACGTTGGGACGGTAATGGCTATCCAAATGGTTTAAAAAAAGATAATATCCCTATTGAATCCAGAATACTCGCCATAACAGATGCCTATGATGCTATGGTTGGTCAACGTCTTTATCGAGAGGCATCAAATTCTAAAATAGCTTTGAGAGAAATAATAGCTAATGCAGGATC
>JAATEU010000424.1 GCA_015655565.1 Clostridiales bacterium | reverse complement strand
TTCGTAATATACTTATATATCCCCGCATTTATATTCCTTATTTTCATCTTTATACCCATTGCATATCGTAAGTTCAACCTTCAATCATTTAATACACCTAAATAGCCGGGATAAATAGCAAAATGTATTTTCAATTACAAGCTTTTATGATATACTTTTGATAAATTACGGCAGAAAGGAAATAAATCCATGTTTTATCAGATCCAAAATGATATACATCCCATAACCTTACAGGAATTTAATACGGATATCTTAACCTTTGGTATTATTTCATTAGAAGAATTGGAAGCGTGTTATGAGAATTTTGGCTTCTCCCATTTAACTGTTCTGGAATGTAAAAATGATACCCATCAGGTTCATAGCGGAATCGAAGTATATGATGATTATCATTTTGGTATGATTACGGGGATTGAAACCAGGCATTTTATCCGGATACAGGACAGAATCGGAGTTTACATTAAGAATAATTTATTCCTGATTGTAATTATTGAAGATCAGGATGACAGCATGCGCGGGGAGCTGTTTGAATCCTTAAAGCATATTAACCTTGCCAAGATTACGCTGGAAAGATTAATCTATGGATTTTTGGAACGGCTTATTTACAACAATTACTCCACACTTGAGACCATCGAAACAGAAATAAGCGGGCATGAGGATAAAATAAATGATAACCGGCTGGACCGGAATTTTAACTACGAGATTACCGGAATACGTAAAAGGCTTCTGCTGCTGGGCAATTATTATGAACAATTAATTGTCATTGGAGAAGAATTAGAGGAAAATGCAATTGACATTTTTAAAGGGGAAAATCTGCGTTATTTTAAATTATTTATCAACCGGGTCACCCGTTTAAGCAATAATACAAGAATGCTCCAGGATTATTGTACCCATGTAAGGGATGCCTATCATGCCCAGCTGGATTATACCCTGAATAATAACACGAAGATGTTTACCGTTGTCACCACCATTTTCCTGCCCCTCACCCTTATTGTAGGCTGGTACGGAATGAACTTTACTTATATGCCGGAATTGAGCTGGAAATATGGTTATCTGTTCGTTATCATAATCAGCATTATTGTTGCCGTCATATGTATCATCTATTTTAAGAAAAAGAAGTTTATGTAAACCGGTTGTAAACACTTCATTTCCCCGGGTTACGTCTGTCCAGGACAGGCATAATAATAATGGCCGCCTGGAAAGACCCTGATAAATCTATTCTTTCGTATTCCGGTCAGCCTTTTATCGGTTCAAAAACCGGTTCTTTTTCTTTTGTTTCAATACATACGCAATAATTTTTTTGATTATGCAAATACTCAGGAAGTTCTACCTCTATTACGGAATCGCCTTCACAGGTAACCTTAACCTTAAACGGTAATTCCATACCGCTTTTCAGGAGATATGCCCGTTTTACACGGTTTCCCACATTCAGAAGCTCTATGCGTATTTTAGGTTTCAGCATATGGACAAACAGTTTGTAATCTTTCCTTGTAAACTGCGCCCATTCCAATTCATAGGCATAAATATCCACCCGTTTGGTATCAAAGATGGCATCCGCATTTTCCCGTACAAACTGTCCTACCGTATCCAGAACCTGAATACTTTCCTCCGGTACCCTGCCAAGACAGTCCGGGCCGATATTAAGCAGATAATTTCCGCCGCGGCTGTTAATTTTTAAAAGCAGCCGGATAATATCATCCGGATTTTTCCAGTTACAGTCATATTGATTGAACCCCCAGGTATCATTCAAGGTTGCGGGTAATTCCCAGTCGCCTTCATATGGAAGTCTTGGAATAAAATTGTCTCCGGTTGTCATATATTCACCCATTTGATTTCCGATTCTGCCGCTGATGATGCACTCAGGCTGTAAGGATTTAACCAAATCAATCATAGCCCGGCTTTGCTCCAGGGTAGTATCCATGGGTGTATCAAACCAAATAAGCGCTATATCACCATAGCCTGTCAAAATCTCACGTAATTGCGGCATACATTTTCTGTCTAAATAAGCCTGGTAATTTTTATTGTAATTTTCCTTTCCGTAACGAAATCCGTCCGGATCATGCCAATCCTGCGCCTGGGAATAATAAAGTCCCAGCTTCATATCATATTTTTCACAGGCCGTCTGCAGTTCTTTTAAAATATCACGTCCAAAGGGAGTCGCATCAACCACATTATACTTACTGCATTTGGAATGATACATAGCAAAGCCCTCATGATGCTTCGCAGTAAAAACGATGTAACGCATTCCCCATTCTTTTGCTTTTTTAACAATCTTTTCCGCATTAAATTCAACCGGATTAAATTGTAAAGCAAGTTTTTCATATTCTTCTGCCGGTATATCCAAATGGTTCATACTCCATTCCGCAATACGGTCCGTTCTCTTCCCTTTGTATTCACCGGCTAAGATGGAATACAACCCCCAATGAATAAATAAACCGAATTTTGCGTCTTTAAACCATTGCTGTTTTGTATCTTTCATCTTTCACTTCGCCTCCATTTAATCATTTTTTGCCACCGAACCGCGTACCACTAATTCTGTCGGCAGTTTTATATTTTGTGGGTAATCCGTATAGTCACCGTCTATCCTTCGTAAAATAAGTTCTACCGTTTTTTCTGCTATTTTTTCCATAGGCTGTCTGATTGCAGTGAG
>JAATEU010000241.1 GCA_015655565.1 Clostridiales bacterium | reverse complement strand
TTATCAATGAATAAAACTATCATTTCTGGTGAAAATATATCTAGAGGTGATGATAATGAAAAAACATAACTTAGCTGAATTTTTCAAAAGCAAAAGCTTTTATGCGTTATTATGTGTCGGTGCATTGGCAATCGTAGTGATTACCATGGTAGCATTAAATCAACCATCAGGGAAAGATGATGGCAACAATCTGGTTGACTTAAATGAACCAATTGTTTCAGAAGTAGCTGATGGTGAAAACAGTAATCAGATGGAAAATGATCCGGACGTAGATAACCCAACCTCGTCAACTGCTGCTAATAATGAAGAGGGCACTAGTCAGACTGAGGTAGCACAAACCAATCCGAATAGCCAGGGTGATATAGATGACCCGGTTACGGATGGAAGCCTTTTAGAATTTGAAGTTGAAGACGATCCGGAAAGTGTTGCTTCTAACCCTACGGAAGAGCAGGATGGTGCAACAACAGATTCTACCGCTACGCAAACAGCAGATGCAGCAGAAGAAACAGATTCTGCCAATGAACCGGTCAATGACATGCAAGAGGTTATGACACCGGAATCTTTATATTTTGATGCTGAAGACGGTTTATTATGGCCGGTAAACGGCAATATTTTAATGGACTACAGCGTAGACAGAGTTATTTATTATGAAACATTAGAGCAATTCAGGTGTAATCCTGCCGTAATTATTGATGCTGAAGTCGGGACTAAGGTACTAAGTGCAGCAAAAGGGGTTATAACTTCGATTACTAAGGAAGATGAGACCGGTACAACTGTAACAGTTTCCATTGGAAATGGTTACAGCGTTATTTATGGACAATTGGATAATTTAAATGTTAAAGTAGGAGACATGGTTGAAGAAGGCCAGGAACTGGGAATCGTTGCAAAACCGACTATGTACTATACGGTAGAAGGCAGCAATCTTTTTTTCCAGGTTTTAAAGAATGATGAAACTGTAAATCCAATGTTGTATTTAAGGTAAACACGTAGGAAGGAAGCATAATAACGATTAGATTCAAAAAGCATTTTGGAAAGGCTGTCCTCTATGAGTCCAGCCTTTTTTGTCGCAATAGTTAAGCAGGTAAAAAAATATAAAAATTTACATTTAAGGCTATAAAAATACTCTAAATGACAGGAACATAACCTTTCTTTCTGAATATAATATAGTATAAAATGTAAGGGAATAAGAGATACATATCTAAAACAATCCGCAACCGATGCTCTTATACCTTATATTTTTTTTTAATAAAGCACTTATTTTTATTCGGCTGCTTGACATAGATATGAATTATAATGAGTAAATGAGATGTTAACCCATCTTGTTTACTCATTTTATATTCTACCTCAGGAGGACAAGCGCAGGAATGATTACCGCCTGCACAAATAAAATTGTGCAGGGGAAATGATGATTATTTATTTCTAATTTCTTATCCAAATATGCGCATTATGCAGGAAGTAATATTCGGACCGGTTGCAACAATTCAAATTTTTAAGACAGAGGAAGAGGCAGTGAAATTGGCAAATGATACGGTATATGGACTTGCCGGCGGGGTTTTTACTGCAAACGGAGCGAGGGCGTTACGTGTCATCAAAGAATTGCGGGCAGGAATTACTTGGATAAATGCCTATAATCCAACCTTTAATAAGGCTCCTTGGGGCGGCTATAAGATGAGCGGCTATGGAAGGGAACTGGGAATTCATTACTGCTTATTATTTTCTCAAAATAAGGATTGAATTACAAGGATAAAAGTATTAAAATATTAAGAAAAGGACTTTATTATGCTGCATAGGAAAGACAGGAATAATAAAAAAAGAATTTATAAGAATACTATAAGTCTGTTATTTCAGCACAGTTTTTCATTATTATTTGGCCAAGGTATTTTCATGGTCATATCTATATTATTATTAACTCCATTTTTATCTTTTGTTTATCATTTAGCATTATCCGTATCCGGCTATAGTTATATAACCGTTAACAACATTGGGCTGTTTTTGCTGAATCCGCTTATTATGATAATGTTGATTATCTTATTTGTTGTAATAGGTTTATTTCTGCTATATGAAGCCTGTTATCTGGTTACTTTTTATTCTTTAATAGAAAATGGTGAAAAGCCGAAACAATTAAAGATATTGGGTTCTTCCTTAAAAAAATTGCTCTTTATTATCATACGCAGAAACTTTACTTTATTGCCCATGGTTTGGTTAATCGTAATATTATCCAATATACCTCTTTTTTTATTTATTATAAAAAGGGTAAGAATATTCTGGTTTATAACAGAGACAATGGACGATAATCCTTTTACACTGCCAATAACAGCTGTATTGACTATATTACTTCTATGGTTGATGCTGAGAAAGCTCTTTCTATTTTTATACTATCTGATTGAAGGAAAAATCTATTCAAAGACAAATAAAAGTAATAGAAAAAAAGATAAGAGTGATGCAAAGACAGTTGGAGAAAATACAAAGTACCATAATAGTAATATAAAGGCAGATATAAGTGATACAAAGAAAGTTATTAAAAATATAGAGGCAGATATAATTGATGCGAAAAAAGACAAAGGTAATAAAAAGTCTAATGGAAGTAATACAAAAACGGATTCATTTAAAAGTAACAAGAATATTAATAAAATTACAACAACAATACGTACCTTGTTTTATTTTATAGGATGGAACATTGTAATTATTGTAGTATCTTTATTACTTTACTTATTAACAATGGCGATTACGGCTCTCTTTGTTGCCGGAATTCCGGATAAAAGCCTGGCGATTGCGACTTATCTTTCCATTAATGATAACATGAATGGTTATTTTATTGCAGGCATATTTTCTATCAATACAATAGCTAATTTTGCGTTATACACTCATTTATTTTTTCAATATAAAAAGGAACGGAATGAAAATATCACCGTTGATACTTCTGCGGATAATCTTTTCATAAATGTAGATGCATATAAAAATATAATTAGAATAGCAGTTGCAATTATTGCGGTAATGAATTTTTATTTTTTCTATGATATTGTAAGGAACGGTTCACCACTTGATTACATGAATCTTGACAGGATCCGTGTAACATCCCACAGGGGTTTTTCCCGGTATGTACCGGAAAATACCCTTACTGCTGTTGAAAAAGCCATGGAGGAACAGGCGGATTCCATAGAGGTTGATGTAAGAGTGACAAAAGACGGGGAACTGGTTTTACTGCATGATAATAATTTAAAGCGGACAACCGGAGTAAATAAGAAAATTTGGAATGTGGATTATGGGGAAGTGTCTTTATTGGATGCAGGAAGCTGGATGGATGAAGCCTATGCCGGTACCAGGATACCAACCCTGCGTGAAGTATTTGAACTCTGCAAGGGAAAGGTAAACCTGAATCTTGACTTAAAGTACCGGTCGGCTGCAGAAGGCCTGGTAGAAAAAGTGGTTGCCTTGATTGAAGAATATGAGATGGAATGGCAATGTGTCATAACCTCTACCAGCTTAACGGTCCTGGAAAATGTTAAAGAATTAAACCCGGATATCCGGACCGGCTATATTACCTATCAAATATATCAGGGATACTATAACAATGGGAATATTGACTTCTTCAGCATAAAATCCAATCTGGCAACGAAAACCGTAACCCGGGAAGTGCATAAAAATGGTAAAGCAATTCATGTCTGGACGGTTAACTCCGAAAATGAACTGGAAAGAATGAAGATGATAGGTGTGGATAATATTATTACGGATGATCCGTCTTATGCGAAAGAAGTACTGTATCAGGAGGATTCTAACCGCTTTCTGGTAACTTTGCTGAAAATCATGATGGAATAAGCCAGGTTAAAGCAGCTTCGCTTGATTGGTAAATGCAGGAAAACATAAGAAAGAGCCCGTCTTAATACTTATGGTGAGCTTAGCCGGCTTCTTAAAATCACCTGATATATTATATGCTTGTCACCTGTAAAGTCCTGTTAAAT
>JAATEU010000573.1 GCA_015655565.1 Clostridiales bacterium | reverse complement strand
TTTTATATAGTTATTATATTTGTTTTTTGATACAAATATATTTAATGTTTTATCCTAACATTAGGAAATATTTTATTCCTGCCGGGAGTACCGGTGTATCAAAAAAATCTATGTACGGCCTCAGGTGATTTGGGGTATACATAGATTTTTATCATTCAATAATATGTTTTATAAATTGCTCATAACTTTTTACATTCATCAGTGAAGACAGCTTCTTTGGATCATTAATCAAATTACTCAACCAATTTAAAAAAGTACTGAGAATTTGCTGGTCATTCTCGCATATAGCTAAAAGCAATACCAGTTTAACCTGGTATTCTCCCCATTGAACAGGTTTTTTTAATATAGCAACCGGTATTTTAAAAATCCTGCTCCGTGCTTCTAACGGATGCGGTATCGCAAAAGAATAAATAAAAGAAGTCGGAGACAGTTCTTCCCGCTGCAAAACGGAATCTTTAAAATTTGGTTCCACCAATCCAGCATGGTTTAGTTTATCACTAATAAACCCTACAATTTCTTCGGGAGTATCCAAATCCACATCTATATAAAAGAATCTCTCTTCCATCATTGTTTTTATTCTTAATGCAAATTCTTCTTTGTAAGTATGATTATCCAGCTTATTTAAAGCTTGAAATATATTGTTTTTATCTTGAATATTAATAAAAATCGAAATCTGAACGGTTAAAATATCCAAGTCATGAACCAAAGGTAATGTTGTCAATATCAAATCAGGTTTTATATCCATTACTTTCTTCTTCTCAAAATAGTTCATGCATTTAACAATTTTTATACGCTCATAGAATAAACATTCTATTTTATTCACACATAATTTTTCCAACGCCTGATTATTTAAATTAATGATAAGCACTTTGTACTTATTCAAAAAATCTGTTTTTTCGAAGGCTCCGCCCAGATGCTGTGCTATAAAGCTGATATCATTTTCATTGATTGCCACATTCAATTTATATTCAATAAATTCCCTGACCTGAACCGCCATTTCAAATAACAAAGGATATTTACACTTGATTTCACCCAAATACATATTTGACATATTAATGTTTTTCTTTTTTCTTTCCAGCAAAAAACGCAAGTGTATAAAGAGTGCTCTTTTTAAATCTTCATCATTTCTTAAATCAATATCAAACTGTGTATATATTTCCTGCAATAAACCATTTATTAATTGATTTAACGTATAGTTGGAATTTATTAAAAGCACTATATCACTGGTATCGTCATCTATTTCATCTCCAAGTATCAGAAAAGCTAAATATGTAATTTCAGAATCAACTAATTTAATCGGTATTTTTCTTGATACTTTAAGAAAAAACTCATGTGAAATAGTAAATTTTATACTGTTAGTAATGTCATTTCCCTTTTCATCCATTTCTATATATTTATATTTAATCATACGCTGAATGGCAATGCCAATATATATTATCAGAAAGGGCAGCTCCACCGCCCGAAGATGATAGTTATATTCTTTCAGTGTATCTTCAAGTATATTTATTGCAATATGCAAATCAAAGCCGTTAAACATATGTACCAGCCGGTCCAAATTAAAAAAGTTCTGTTTTGTCTCCCGTACAAATAACTCCGTAAAAAATTTTCTTTTCTGTTGTTCTTCTCCTCTAAAATATATATAATTATTCCGTCGAACCAGTTTAAGTGTGGAGTAAGGTTCCATCATTTTTTTTATTTGTTTTACATCATTTTCAATTGAAAAATCGCTGACAAATACTCTTTCCATTACATAAATTACATTAATCTCATCATTCTTTAACAATTGTTCCTGCACAATAAAAAGACAACGCTGATAGGATGTCTGCGGTATTGTATTATCTGAATCTATATTTAACTTCCTATCTGGTTTTTCATTAAAATGATATCCTTTTTTTATATCGGATTCAATGAGCGTATCATTATAAAACTGATTAATATACTTAATATCTGAGCGAATCGTCCGATCCGATACATCAAAAAAAACAGATAATTCTCTGCTGGTCATCCAACTTTTATTGTTTCTCAGCATCACAATTATTTTCTTTTGACGTTCATTAAGCAACTTTACCAATCCTTTCTGTTTTTACGTATAAAACAGATTCATTTTCACTATAATATCACAGAATTTTATTATAGTACAGAACAGATTGAAAAGTAATTTATATTATTACAGCAAACCTTTTGAACCGGGAATCGATTCTGAAGGTAGTCATTCGCTCTGTCACGGATAACAGCGCCAAGTTTACATGTCCCTTTTGCAAAATCTTCGTGCGTTCGCCGTGGTGACACTTCGGTAATTATTGCATTTTTAAATTATCGATGATATAATTACGGTATAATTTTTTAGATAATGAGTACTCCTTACCTGCAATACGTTCAGACGGTCTGCAGTATTTACGGAAAGCATGAAAATATTTAAAATAAGGTTTATGAATTTCCGGGAGTTCTCTCACAAAAGGAAAGCGGGGTAATATTATGGCTTTTGGTATGAAAAACATTTTACAGGGCGGGTTTGCGGCCAATTACAGTGAAGTTCCCATAGCGGAATTAGAAAAGCAGTATGGATCGTATTTAATGGATGGCGAAAGAATAACCATAGGCTTTAAACTAGTCAGGGATTCACTTATTTTCACGGACAGGCGTATCATTATGACAGATAAACAGGGTGCTACCGGAACAAAAATGAGGATTACCTCCATTAATTTATTATCCATTGTTAACGTAACCATGGAAACCTCCGGTTTTGGTTTTGATGACAGTGAACTCACATTTACCTATATCAGTTCTCCTGAATTAAAAGGCCATCATGTTGAGTATGCTGCCCATAAGTTAGAGTTTCCCAAGAAATTTAATGTTCAGGGGCTTTATAAAATATTACAGGAACTGGCATATGAAAACTTCTTAAGAATTAATGACATTACGGAATCATAAAATCCTTCCGAAACTGCCAAGTGATTATTAAACTTAAAAACAGGGAATCTAAATATACACAGACTCCCTGTCTTGCATTTTAACTATTTAGAATACTCTATTAAAATTAGGAGAAGAAACAATGGATTAATTACGCTGCATTCTCTTTCATGCAGCTAATCCGTCCGCCCAAATAATCTGAAAAATACAACCTTATTCCAGCTCAAGAATACTAATTTGCTTGTTTAAGGAGAGAAAAACCATGAAGAATACTATAAGTCGATACCAATTTAGCTTCTCCATTTATGGTCTTATCGCGTTTATATTGCAGGAGCTACCCTATTTACCTTGGCTATTGCGGCCTCCAATCGACAACCCTCTTGCCAATAATATTGCAGCAACTCCTTTGTTTGGGATGTTGGAACAAACTGGAGGTATCATGACCGTTGTGCTGCTAATTGTTGTCATACGAAAAGACACTGCAAAGCCCAAAATGAAAGACCAATTTTTTGTTGTTGCCGCCATACTGCTTTTTGCCTATTATATCTGTTGGGTTTGCTATTTTGCCGGTATGACAAATGGCTGGCTCATTGTTATTGGCTTATCTGCGGTAGTGCCCCTCTATTATCTGTCAATATCACTGTGGATGAAAAATTATTTTGCTCTTATAACCAGCTTGCTTTTTCTCGTCGGACATACAGGCTCAAATATCATAAATTACCTGTTGTAATCAAAAATTTCAACTACGGAGCGAGTAGTCCCAAAGTGATTAACGCTCCACATTTTTGTTTTCCCGCTTTGGCGTGTGGTTACTTCCTGTTTTTCCGGGGGTCTGCGGAATACGGAAGCAAGAAATTCCTTTACCAGCCGGGGAGCGTGTTTAACGGCTTCCCGAAACAGCTTTGTTTCTTCCATGAACCGTTCCCATCGTGATTTGTAAATTTGAGCGTACTTTTTTGCGGCGGCAAGCTGTTTCTTTAAGTCGGCAATATCGTTGTCGGCGGTCACGTCAGCTATGCCAAGCCGTTACGGCAAGGTGGCGGCCCCCTCATGGATGGAAAAAAGCGGCTTCGGACACATGAAAAACCTCCTGTCCCAAAGCCGCCTATCTTGAAAAAGGGCGGAGTTATTATACCCTCCGAATATGAAAATCGGCAACTTTGACTTTTTTCAATTTTCAAACATTGGCTCAATATGCTCTTTAATAAGTTCTATTCTATCCTTGGCCTTTGGCACAAAAAGAGAAGCAATAGAAACCACCATTTTTTTCTTTGTATTAAAATAAATCACATTTCCTCCATCTCCCATAGCTGCATAGGCATGTTCTTTACCATCAATAATCCACCATAAATATCCATATGAAAGATTGATTTTTTCCCATCGGCTATGTTCCTTTGTACTCTCATTTATCCACCCGGTCGATACAATTTGTTTTCCATTCCATATTCCGCCATCTAAGCATAATTGACCTATCTTTGCCATATCCGAAGGAGAGAGAGTGAGACCCCATCCTCCTGTATTTACTCCAGTTGAATCAGCAACCCAGCCGCTAATATTTTTAGCTTTATTAAATGCGAACTGTTCCTCTTTACTATGAAAAGTCACATTACTCTCAACAGTAATTCCCAGTGGCGAGAATAAATTTTCTGTTGCGAAATCAAACACAGATTGCACAGTTGCTTTTACAAGAATGCCCGACAAAATATCTGGTCCTATGAGGGGAGTGTATCTAAAATTCCCTA
>JAATEU010000355.1 GCA_015655565.1 Clostridiales bacterium | reverse complement strand
TCAATGGTATAATAAGCCAGCTCGATTATTCTATCTTCTATGTATTGCTGCATCACAGGGCCCCCAAGCTTGTTTTTTCTAATATATGCTTGTTTGTCCCATGATATGTCAGATTGCTAATAACCTTCCGTTCTTCTTATTTTACGCAATTCGTTCCGCTTTAATGCGCCTTCCCACTCTGCACGCTGGGATTCTGTTTCAATGGTCAACCGGGGCACACGGGTTGGATTACCCTCACCATCCAATGCTACAAAAACCATATATGCCCGGTTAATCGGCCTGCGGGTACCGGACAGTTCCTCCACATAAGTATCTACACGGACTTCCATGGAAGTATTGCCCACATACGTAACACGCCCGATTAAAACCAAAGTATCATTCTTATAGGCTCCCTCCTTAAACTGAAGGTTATCAATTGCAGCCGTTATTACATCACACTCCGAATGCCTTCTTGCTGCAACGCCCCCTACAATATCAATCCATTCCATTAGCTTACCACCAAATAATCTGCCGGTTCCGTTGATATGCTGGGGCATAAGTAACTGTATTTGTTCCGTCCGTGAATCTTCCACCCGTTTTTCTGTTTTCATAAGCTTGCTCCTCTTTTTAAGAAACAAAAGTAAAGTTCTATTCTGTTTCCGTTACTTGTATATGGTCAAAAAATCCCTCCGAATAATGCAGGACATAATCTTCGGTTATAAAGACCGCATTGGTATCCTCCAGGCTGTTAATTAACTCCATGCCTTCTTCTAAGCCCAACGCAAAACAGGAAGTACTGAGCCCGTCTCCGTCTACTGATTTTTTGGATATAATTGTTGTTGATATTATACCATTGTCATAGGAATATCCGGTTGACGGATCCAAAATGTGATGATATAACGTATTATCCTTAATGAAATAACGTTCATATACACCTGAGGATACTACGGACAGGTCTTTTATTTCCATAATGGCAGCCACTTCATTCCTGTCGGCAAAGGGTTTCTGGATACCGACTTTAAATGCATCTCCCGCAGGCTTCCCACCTACGCATAACACATTGCCTCCCAAATTGATCATAGCACTTTTTACCCCTTGTTCCACTAAGTATTCTTTAATACGGTCAGCAATATACCCTTTTGCGATTGCTCCCAGGTCAATCCCCATCTGATCCTTTTTAAAGGTTACCGTATTTCCCTCTAAAGAAAGATTTTTATAACCCACCCTGGTAACTGCCTCCTTAATTACAGCCGGAGCCGGTACAACGGGATTCTCAGCAGGAAAATCCCAAAGGGAAGTGACAGGTTCCACCGTGATGTCAAAGGCACCCCCGGTCAACTTACTATAATATAACCCCTTATCCAGGATATCTGCAAGTTTATCGGATACATACCAGCTGCTTTTATTATTATTTACATTTTCCAGAAGCCCGTTATTTAATTTATATAGTTCACTGGTTTCAAGGGTACGGCTGTACAACTGCTCATACTCGTCACAGACCGCCAAAGCTCCGTCCAGCAGACTTTCGTCCCTGGAGTCATATATGGTTATGGTTACAATTGTATTTAACTTAAAAGCATTTTTGGATATTGGTGTATTGGAATCCGTTTTCCCATCATTACTGTTTATAGTATTGCATCCGGTTGTTAAAATTATAAACAGTCCGGCAAATAACAGATATTTCTTACTTTTCTTTCTTCCTTTCATTATTTTTCTCCTTAAAAACATCCACGTCATAACAGCTATTCTAATGAAACGGCAACTGGCTGTCAAGGTCAATCTTCTTTCATGACAGGAAAAGGTAGAAAGGAATATTATGTAAAAGTTTCATGCGTTCGCCGTGGCTTTTTTAGCGAAACCCTTTACTGCTTAGTCATCTTATGATAAAATAACAGGGCATAGTCCTAACACCAGTTGTATATTTCCACATCAACCACCCGGAAAAAGTAAATTTACATACGGTTTACCGCCTGTTTTAAACAGGCAGACAGGAGTAGTGAAATGAAAAAAAATAACAAATTAACAGGTATCATTATTCTGGCAGTTGTTATCCTATTAGCTGTCATAATCATAATTGGGACCAATTTATTAACTAAAAAGGATAAGGACTCCGATAGTGATGTGAATGAGAATAATTCTATTGAACTTACCGATTATCCGAATTCAGGCGATATCAGGATTCAATCTGCTTCAAAAATTTTAACGGATGACGGCAGTATTGACGGTTACCTTATAACGGTTGCAAGCAAGGGTTATGGTGGTGATATCATTATGGATGTTACTTTTGATAAAACCGGTGATATTGTTAACTCACTTGCCATATCGGATCAGAATGAATCCGAAGGTTATGGGGACAAAATTACGGAAGAAGCTTTCTTAAGTCAATTTAACGGCATTTCGGCTCCGGTATCCCTATCCGGTAAAATTGCAGAAACTTCTGAAGCCGGTGAAACTGCAACTGCTGAAAATACGGCTTCTGACGAATCTGACGGTTCAGTTTGGGCTGACGGAACCTACGTAGCTGAAACAGACGAATTTGATGAACAGGGCTATAAAGATAAAGTTACCATAACCATTCAGGACAGTAAAATAACTGAAGTTATTTGGGATGCATACAATGAGTCCGGTCAGTTAAAGAGTGTCCTATCTGCAGACGGTGCTTATGTTATGACCGATGACGGTCCTACCTGGCAGGAACAGGCCGTTGCAATTGCTGATTTTGTAATCCAGAATCAGTCTGCAGACGGAATTGTCATGAATGAGGACGGACAGACGGACACCGTAGCAGGCGTCAGCATTTCCGTTAAAGAATTCATTAACTTAATTAAAGATTGTCTGGCAAAAGCGGTCCAGGCTGCCGGCGAAGTCACAGAAGCACCTGCCCAGTCAACTCCTGCACCTGATAAAACGGAAGACACGCCAGGCCAGATTGACGGTGTATCGGGAGCAACCGTTTCTTCGACTGCTGTCGTAGATGGCATTAACAAAGCCCAATCCTTTATCAAAGATTTTGTACTTACGAAATAATAACATTTCACAAACTAGTAGCTAATTATGAGCCAGACATCACATTAGCCAGACCAGATATACACAATAGGCAGCTGCAGAAAAAAGAAGGCAGCTGCCTATTTTTAAACTCCCTTAATCAGCCACGGCATCTACTTCATTTTGCTTCGATCCTTCTATTTCCACCACTACTTTATTGGGCAGGCAAATTATACTTTCCCCATCCTTTTCTATCTGTCTATGATGTACGCATATCTTATCCGGGCAGCTGGCATCCTCTATAATTGCATGTCCGTCTTTTATGACAAGAAAGTTTGTACCCCCTCCTGTTACTTGAATTTCAAGAGTTGTATCTTTATTTAGAGGTAATTCTTTATAAACTGCCCCATCCACTTTAACGACAACCATATCCCCGCTTTTTTTGGCAAAGTTCAAATAGATTAAACCTGCCGCTGCTATAGCCAATATGATTGCTATTAAAATAAAATCATTTCGTTTCATAATAATACCATGCCTTTCTATTTACAGGGCTGATCCGAATGGGGAATAAACCGGGATAATCACAAAATACAAAGCATACTCTCCCATAAGTTATAGCCTTTGCATACTGTATAACCACTCTATTATACATGCAGGCCTAATAAAGTGCAATATATTCTTATAATTCTTATAACAATCTCCCGGCGAACGCACGAAGATTTTGCAAAAGTTCCCGGCATAATATTCCCCATTATGCATTTATATTATTTCAAAATTATGATAAAATTAATTACATATTATAATAACGGATGAATTATAACGACTGATAAAATGATTGACTTTTCTGCATGAACCCTGACTATGGTTTTTTACTTATACAGGAACCGGAGTTAAAATCATTTTACCCCTGCAGGAAATTCAAACTATCAGAAGAAAGAAAAAGGGCACAGTATGAGATTATTATTAGTGGAAGATGATGAAGAATTATGTGAAGCGGTAGCCGTGCATTTAAAAAAGGAAGGCTATGAATCAGATATATGTAATAATGGGGAAGACGCCTTTTATTACATATCTAAGTTTACCCACGATGTCATTGTTTTGGACCGGATGCTTCCCGGCGTAGACGGCCTTTCCATTTTAGGGAATATAAGAAGACATGGAATTACTACACCGGTTATCATGGTAACCGCCATGAACGGGATTAATGACCGGATTGACGGCTTAGACGGCGGAGCGGATGATTATCTGGTTAAACCTTTCGTCGTTGAGGAATTGCTGGCAAGAATCCGAGCCCTGCTCAGAAGGCCAAGAAAGATGGCAAACCCGGAAGTTATAAAATATGCGGATATTATTCTGGATACAAATACCTATGTAATTTCCAGAGAAGAGAAGAATATTTCCCTCTCTAAGAAAGAAGGGGCCCTGTTGGAATTTTTCCTGCTGCATAAAGAAACCATTTTAACCAGGGAGCAGATCCTTAACAGGGTATGGGGCCTGAACTGTTTTGTTGAAGACGGCAACATAGATAACTATATTTTCTTCCTGCGCAGGAGGTTAAAAGCACTTGACACCAATGTTATCATTAAGACTGTCCATGGAATCGGATATAGATTGGAGTGCAGATAATATGCTTAATTCTTTGAAAAAAAAGTTCCTGCTTTTATATACCTGTTCTACCGGGCTTATTTTAACTGCAGTTTTGATTTTTGTATTGATTATTACAAATGAACAACTGCTAAAGGGCAAAAAGGATACCTTTTTGAATAATTTTACTACCGTTTCAAAAAATGTACAGATGGATAATGTGATCAGCCATTTATGGTTGTCTGAACTGGAAATCAAAAATCATCTGATTATACATATTGAAGACAATGGAAAGGCCCTTTTGTACAAAGGAGCCTGGCAGACTCCGACGGAACGGGAGACCTTATTTGACAGGCTTAAGGATCTTGCACAAAAAGACAATATTAATACAAATATCCGCCCCATTTCCCTGAATGAAGTACAAAGTAAAATCTATGACCTGAAAGGAAATAAAAATGACCGGTATCTGGGGGCCGTTTCTATTGTACCTGCAGAAACCGGATATCGAAGCGTAGTTATGCTTCAATATATTTCCGGCGGCCGGTCTGCAGAAATTAAACAACTGTTTTTTATCCTATTTGCAGACATTTCGGGTATTACCGCTTTGTTTTTCGTCAGCAGGTGGATTGTCGGGAAATCACTGAAACCGGTAGAAGAAAGCAGAAAACAGCAGACGGAGTTTATTGCAGCTGCTTCCCATGAATTAAAATCACCATTAGCTGTCATTCGTGCAAATGCATCGGCTTTAATGATTGAGCCGGACCGGATGGAACATTTTGCAAAAGGAATTGATAAGGAATGCTGGCGTTTATCCAGCCTGATTGAAGATATGCTATTATTAGCTTCTGCAGATGCCAAACGGTGGCATGTTAAAAAAGAAATAATTGATATGGATATCTTATTCATTGAAACCTATGATTTATTTTTCCCTTACTGCAGGGAACAGGGTAAAAATCTTAAACTGGAGCTGCAGGAGGACATGCTTCCCAAAACAGAAGGAGATATCCGTCGCCTGAAGCAGATATTAGCTGTATTAATAGATAATGCCGCTGCTTACACAAAAGAAAGGGACACCATTATATTACGCGGATACAGTAAGAGAAACCGTTTATGGATGGAAGTTGAAGACCATGGTCCGGGTATTGCGGATGCTAAAAAGAAAGAAGTATTTGAACGGTTTTACAGGGAAGATAAATCCAGAAAAGACAAGAATCATTTTGGACTGGGACTCAGCATTGCCAGGGAACTTGCAGAACTTCACGGCGGAAACATAACACTAAAGGACACTGCAGGCGGAGGCGCAACCTTTTCTGTCTGCATACCTGCAGCCAGATCTGTTTAGCATGTGAAAAGCATGGTTTCCTTCCGACCGTTTTTTGAATCTATTTGTTTAGGGGGCTGTTGCAAAATAGCTTAATTTACTCTTTCAAAAGGATTTGTTGTATTATAATACATTTGATCGCTTTTTCCTCCCACGTTCCGAACGTTCCGCTTCCCAAAATGTGTGAGGCCACAAGACGCCAAACTGTATATGATACAGCAAAGCCTATCGTCAGGGTTTATTAAAACTATTTTGCAACAGTCCTTTTTTACTTATTTTTTAAAGATTTTTTAGAGAATTGTTTGTTATGCTTAATTTTGGAAAAGAAATTATCTCTTATGAAATATGATTTTGGAGGAAGTAAGTGTGAAATTAAAATGGCTGAAAAGGGTAAATTTAATAAACCATAATAAAAATTATGATTATTTACCAATATTTGCACATCATCAATCATATGTA
>JAATEU010000631.1 GCA_015655565.1 Clostridiales bacterium | reverse complement strand
TTCGGAGAAAGTATGACGGCAGTCTATGGAAATATTATAAAACGTTCCCGGCAGGAAGGGCTGATAGAAGAAAAAGGTGAGAAAATTTATTTAACAGATAAAGGCATTGATTTAAGCAATATGGTGATGGCAAGATTTCTTCTGGGTTAATTTTTTTTTATAACATGATTTTTGTTCATGATTAATTAGACTTATCCGGAATGCACCCTGAATATGATACAATAACATCTGCATTGGGAGATGCAATCTGGTAAGTTATTTTTGCAATCATTAGTGTTTTCACATCCAATCAAAATTTTTTCTATAACTCAATATACTGCAATGCAGTTTATCGGTTAATAGAATTCTTTATTCATTTTACTGGAAATTTACCTTTCTTATTTGTCAGGCCCAAAAGATAATCAAGAGAAACATCATAATATTGCGCTAACTTAATTAGAGCCCATACAGGAATTTCCCGTTGACCTTTTTCATATCTACGGTAAACTTCACGTTGGCAATTTAGTAAATCTGCAATTTCTTGTTGAGTTTTGTCGAAATCGGTCCTTAAATTCTTCAATTGTTCAAAATACATAAAATCACCTCTTGATTATACTACCAAATGGTGGCATAATAAGTAATGAAATGCTACTAAATAGTAGCATTTAAATATTGAAATATTTTTAAAGTACAACAAACATAATTAAGTAATAGTATTACCTTTAATGAGGAGGTTCATTAAGTAAGAATTTAGTTTGACAAGTAATATTATTTCTCTGAAAAAAGTGAAGAAATTACAGTATCTAATAAATCGGAGGTGATGGGAAATATTAACGGTGAACGATTCAGCCGCACCGGCTGGAAGTTACGTTTGATGTGCATAAAGCAAATAAAATGCACTTGTTTTGGCGCCGTCAAATCCCTCATTTTCATAAAAAGCGTATGAAGATAGTAGCGGGAGACAGCGGCTGAAGGGCCATTAAGGATTACTATATTAAAATTTAACTGAATATATCTAGGAAAAGTACAATTGAATCAAAAGTACAGAGTTAGATAATCACTTCGTTGGTACTGCAAACGCCGGTTTGCTAAAATCATTGCCAATGTAACTTGTTAAATCATGCTAGGGGAGATGAAACATGACAAATATTGCAATATGTGATGATCAGAAATACGAGTTAGATATTATTGTATCTATTTTAGATGAATGGGGCATCAGAACTAAAAATTATATTCATAAAGAACTATTTCTGGATGGAAGGACGTTGATTAATTACTGTGTAATAACAGAGAACCAAGTTGATATTATTTTATTAGATATTCAAATGAACCCGATGAACGGTTTAGAGGTTGCTGATAGAATAAGGAAAATGAACGAAAATGTTATTATAATATTTGTTACAAACAATATGGATAATGTTTTTGAAGGATATAAGGTCAGGGCATTTCGGTATATTATGAAAAACAGTATGAATAAAGAATTACAGCTGGCAATTGAGGATGCCTTTAAAGAACTGGAGGATAATCAAAAGTATTTCCAGTATACGACTAAAGGAAAGACAATGAAAGTTTTTTATTCCAACATTTTATACTTTGAAAGTAAGGCAAGACTGATTGATATTCATACTTCAAAAAAAACGGACAGCTTTTATGGCAAAATAAATGAAATGGAAGAAGTACTTAATGATAATTTTTTACGATGCCATCAAAGTTATATTGTAAACCTGAAATATGTTATCGGGCTAGAGGGTAATCATTTTATACTGACAACCGGTGAGAAGATTCCAATCAGTGAAAGCAGAAGAAGCGAGGCTAAGAAAGCTTTTTTGTGGTTCTCGAGGTGAGCAGATGCTTTATGAAATAGTCAGTTATATAGGGGCTTTAATTGAAAGCTGGTTGTTGTTTCATTTTTTAAATCTTTGTCTGGGAAGGCAGGAACGCTCAAAATATATTTATTATGGTACTATACTCCTGGATTTTTTAATTATCATAGTTTTTAGTAATATTATAAAAATAATCGGAATTGCATTTTTTATATCCCTTGTTTTTGATATTATTGCAGCTAATTTTATTTTTGAAGGTAAATTAAGGGTAAAAGCATTTCTGATTATTCTTTATGATATATTATTGATGATAATTGACAATCTGGTGTATGTATTAACTTTAGGAATATTAAAAGTTGATTTTACTGTTATTTATGATATGAATTTAATTAATATGATATTAACGGTAATATCCAAAACTCTTTTGTGTGAAGTTATTTTTTCCATATCGGGATTATGGAAAAAAGACAGAGAAAAAATTCCATTAAAAAATATGCTGCTGCTATATGCACTGCCAATCGAAAGTGTTTGTTTATTGCTATTTTTATTTGATTATTCAATTAATGTAGCATTGGATTCCAAGAGAATAGTATTAATGTGTCTTACCGTGCTGGGTTTGCTAATCATTAATGTATTTTTATTATTTCTTTATAATAAGCTGGATGAGAGCGAGCAGGTAAAATATAAAGTTTTATTAATGGAACAACAAATTAAACTGCAGGAACAGTATTTTTATGAGTTAAAGCAGTCCTATAAAAGAACGAATAAATTGTATCATGATTTTAAAAATCATTTATTGGTGCTTTCCTCCCTGACAGAACAAAATAAGATAAAAGAGCTAAAACACTATTTGGAATTATTGGAGGTTGAAATAGCTGAAAATGTAGTTATATCGAAAACAAATAATCTTGTGGTTGACTCAATACTGCATGAGAAGAATTATATAGCTACAAAAAAGGATATCCAGGTATCAATAATGGCAGAAAAATTTGAAGGGGTAATATTAAACCCATTACATTTATGTACGCTGTTAGGAAATGCATTTGATAATGCAATCGAAGAATGTGAGAGATTAATTTCAGAGGGATGCAGGGAGGTGTATATAAATATAAAAATATACCGAAAAATTGATTTGATTTTCTCAATAACGAACAGCAGCCATAAACCACCATACGTAAATGGAAAAATAAAAACCCGCAAGGCGGATTCCAGGAATCATGGACTTGGACTGGAAAATATGGTATATGTCGTAAAAAAAATGAATGGCAGTTCTGTTTACGGTTATGAAAATAATACTTTTACTTTTGTGGCCAGGATACCTTTGCTGAGGTAAAAATTACATATTAAGCCTTGATTTTTACAATTAAGACAAAAAAATACAGAAAGATGCTATGGTTTATGAAAGGAGGGGAAGGTTATGCTTTTATTTCTTTCAAAAAAAATAGCATCTTTTTTTGTGAAATTTGGGGTTGCTAAGGAGGAAGAGGAAGAAATATATACATATGGGCTTCAGGTTATATTATCCTCCGCTTTTTCGTTAACGTTAATTTTTGCTTTGGCAATTATAAAAAGAGATATGATAGAAACAGGTTTATTTTTGGGTTCCCTTGTCCTTATGAGAAGTTATACCGGGGGGTATCATGCAAAACATTACTGGAGCTGCTGCCTGGTTACTTTAAGCTGTTATTTACTAAATATGTATATTGGAAAAATGATTCAATCTTATCTTATATTATTTATTTTATACCTGGCATCAATATCTATAATACTGCTTTTTTCTCCGCTTGACAATAAGAACAAACGAATAGCAGGAGCCGACATACCTAAATTTAAAATAATTGCAATGGGGTTATGCCTGATGTTTTCAGCTGTTATTATAGTTCTTTCTTTAGTGGAAAAAATGTCATATGCAGTTTATATAGAATTAGCAAGTATTACAACAGCAGGTTCATTAATTGTTGGGTATTGTGAAAAGAAAAAGGAGGTAGTATTGCATGAAAGGGATGTTTAATATTTTAGCGGCAATTGTAATGAATGTAGCCATGGTATCCACCATGAGCGTGAGCAGGTGGTTCTTTTATGAACCGGAAATGCCGGATGAATTAAGAAAAAAGTAAATAAATTCCAGGCTGAATGAAAACAGGTTGATAGTTAGTACACCCTGATTAAGCAGCAACGTTCAAAAGTCGAATGTTTTATGCCGGGCATGCCCGGGAGTTAATGTGAAGTGAGTGTTGAAAATAAATCGTCATGGATTATGCAGGATTCATGACGATTTTGTTTTGCTGTGAAGAAATATCATGGTTTTTATTTATAATGGCCCGTCAAAAATAAAAAAATGATAAAAGCACTTGACAAAGTAAATTGATAGTGCTATTTTATGTATAAAGATATTAGCACTCTATCCGGGTGAGTGCTAACAATCAAAAAAGCAGGAGGGATTAGATGCAGTTGGATGAAAGAAAATTGAAGATATTACAGGCAATTATCCGTAATTATCTGGAGACCGGTGAACCTGTGGGCTCACGGACAATTTCAAAATATACCGATTTGAATCTAAGCTCCGCTACGATAAGAAATGAAATGGCAGATTTGGAGGAACTTGGTTACATTATTCAACCGCATACCTCTGCAGGCCGTATTCCATCTGACAAAGGGTATCGGTTATATGTAGATACCATGCTGGAAGATAAAGTTAATGAAGTTGAAAACATGAAAGAGTTATTAATAGAAAAAGCAGATAAGATTGATTTACTTTTAAAGCAGGTTGCCAAGCTGCTGGCTGTTAATACCAACTATGCTACATTAGTAACAAAACCGCAATATAGAAGTAAAAGGGTTAAGTTTATACAACTGACGGAAGTAGATTCCGATCATTTGCTTGCTGTCATTGTAATCGAAGGTAATATTGTAAAAAATAAAATGATTGATATTGTGGAAAGCATAGATAAAGAAATTTTATTAAAGCTGAATATTGTTTTCAATACCTTTCTTCAAGGGCTGGATTTAACGGAAATTAATATGGCGGTTATCCAGAAAATGAAGGAACAGGCCGGTAATTACAGTAATCTGGTAAGTAATATTTTAGATGCTATTGCACAAGCTATCAGTGAAGAGGAAGAAGTTGAAGTTTATACCAGTGGTGCTACAAATATACTAAAATATCCGGAACTAAATGATATGAAAAAGATAACCGAATTAATGGGAACTTTCGAAGAGCAAAAACAACTTACCGAACTTGTTAATCGTAAAGCGGAAGGTTCTGATGCCGGAGGAATACAGGTCTATATCGGAAGTGAAACTCCTGTGGAAGCAATGAAGGATTGTTCCGTAGTTACTGCGACCTATGAAATTGAAGAAGGTGTTTACGGTAAGATTGGCATCATCGGCCCGAAAAGGATGGATTACGAAAAGGTAGTTGGTATCCTGCATACGCTTATGGTGCAGCTGGATGACATATTTAAGAAAAAGACCTAACATTAAGAAATAGACCTGACATAAGGAAAAGGTCCGGCATAAGGAAAGGTGGTTACAAGCGTGGAAGATAAGAAGAATTCTATGGAAGAAAAGATAGAAGATGGTATTAACCAGGACATGGAATCAGAGAAGGAAGAGAATGTTAATATTGTGGAAACAGGGGATTCTTTGAAAGAAGATCCGGAGGGCGATGCGGATAACAATCCGGAGTGCAATGCTGACTGTGATGCAGACAGTATGAAAGAGGAAAGGGAAGAAGGAAGCGAAGAAATAAAAGCCGGAAAATCTTTCTTTAAGAAAAAAGAAAAGAAAGACAAGAAGGATATTATAATTGAAGAATTAAATGATAAGCTTATGAGAACAATGGCTGAGTTTGATAATTTCCGTAAGCGTTCGGATAAAGAAAAAGCCCAGATGTTTGAAATCGGGGCCAGGGATATTATTGAAAAGGTACTTCCGGTTATGGATAATTTTGAGAGAGGCTTAGGTGCCATTACGGAAGAAGAAAAAGAAGGTGCCTTTGCACAAGGGATAGAAAAGATTTATAAGCAGCTGGTGACTACGCTTACTGATGCAGGATTAAAGCCAATTGAGGCGGCAGGCAAAGAATTTGACCCTAATTTCCATAATGCGGTTATGCATGCGGAGGATCCGGAGCAGGGGCAGAATCTGGTAGCGGAAGAATTCCAGAAGGGTTATATGTACAGGGATGCGGTGGTACGCCATAGCATGGTTAAGGTAGTGAATTAACAAAGCAATCAAAGTGAACATTTAGTAAGTGTTTTGAATATTCACTTTTAAATATATTAACATTTAATGATTGAATTTATTATAGGAGGAATATATTATGGGTAAAATAATAGGAATTGACTTAGGTACAACGAATTCATGTGTTGCAGTTATGGAAGGCGGAAAGCCTGTAGTGATTGCCAATACGGAAGGTGCCAGAACTACCCCGTCCGTTGTTGCCTTTACAAAAACAGGAGAAAGATTAGTTGGTGAATCTGCAAAACGTCAGGCAGTTACCAATTCAGATAAAACCATTTCTTCCATCAAGAGGCATATGGGAACGGATTACAGGGTAACCATTGACGACAAGAAATACACACCGCAGGAAATTTCCGCTATGGTACTGCAGAAATTAAAAGCGGATGCTGAAAGCTATTTAGGGGAAACGGTTACGGAGGCAGTTATTACGGTTCCTGCATATTTTAACGATGCCCAGAGACAGGCAACGAAAGATGCCGGCAAAATTGCAGGCCTGGATGTTAAGAGAATTATCAACGAACCTACCGCAGCAGCCCTGGCTTATGGTCTTGACAATGAACATGAGCAAAAAATAATGGTATATGATTTAGGCGGCGGTACTTTTGACGTATCCATTATTGAAATTGGTGACGGTGTTATTGAAGTATTAGCAACTTCCGGTGATAACAGACTCGGTGGCGATGACTTTGATGAAAGAATTACCAGGTTTATGATGGATGAATTTAAGAAAACGGAAGGTGTTGATTTATCTCTGGATAAGATGGCGCTTCAAAGATTAAAGGAAGCTGCGGAGAAGGCAAAGAAGGAATTATCCACCGCAACTACGACGAATATTAATCTTCCTTTTATCACTGCAACAGCAGAAGGGCCAAAACATTTTGATATGAACTTAACAAGAGCCAAATTTGATGAATTAACCCATGATTTAGTGGAAAGAACATCAAACCCGGTTCAGAATGCTTTAAGGGATGCGGGTGTTACTGCTTCCGAATTAAAGAAAATATTGCTGGTAGGCGGTTCTACCCGTATTCCTGCCGTACAGGATAAGGTAAAACAATTAACAGGCCATGAACCTTCCAAGTCCTTAAATCCGGATGAATGTGTAGCTATCGGTGCCTCCATTCAGGGCGGTAAATTAGCCGGTGATGCAGGTGCAGGAGATATCCTTCTTCTGGATGTTACTCCATTGTCTTTAAGTATTGAAACAATGGGAGGTGTAGCAACCAGATTAATTGAAAGGAATACAACCATACCTACCAAGAAGAGCCAGATATTCTCTACGGCTGCAGATAATCAAAGTGCAGTTGATATAAATGTAGTGCAGGGGGAAAGGCAGTTTGCCAAGGACAACAAGAGCCTTGGACAATTCAGGCTGGATGGAATTCCGCCGGCAAGAAGAGGCGTTCCTCAGATTGAAGTAACCTTTGATATTGATGCCAATGGTATTGTAAATGTATCTGCAAAGGATTTAGGAACGGGCAGGGAACAGCATATCACCATTACCGCAGGCTCTAATTTATCCGATGCTGATATTGATAAAGCGGTAAAAGAAGCAACTGAGTATGAAGCGCAGGATAAGAAACGGAAAGAAGCGGTTGAAACAAGAAATGATGCGGACTCCATGGTATTCCAGACTGAAAAAGCATTAAAAGAGGTTGGGGATAAGGTAAGTCCTGATGATAAATCAAAAGTGGAAGCTGATTTGCAACGCCTGAAGGAATTAGTTGAAAAGTCAAATCCTGAGGTTATGTCCGAGGGTGAAGTAGCCGACATTAAAGCAGCAAAAGAAACTTTAATGGAAAGCGCACAGGCAATATTTGCCAAGGTTTATGAGGAGGCACAAGCGGCAGGCGGCGGTCCGGCTCCGGATGTGTCAGGAGAACAGGGAGCGCCTGGCGGTGCGGATGACGTTGT
>JAATEU010000081.1 GCA_015655565.1 Clostridiales bacterium | reverse complement strand
ATGATATAGTGGATGTTATCGGTTCCTATCTTAGACTTCAGAAAAAAGGCGGCAACCATATGGGGCTCTGCCCGTTTCACAATGAGAAATCCCCTTCCTTTAGCGTTAGTGGTTCAAAACAAATGTACCATTGCTTTGGCTGTGGTGTCGGTGGTAATGTATTTACTTTTATCATGGAATATGAAAATTATACCTTTGTAGATGCTTTGAAATTTTTAGCTGCCCGTGTGGGCGTTAACCTTCCGGAAGCAGAATACAGTGAGGAAGCGAAACGGCAGGCCAGTCTAAAGGGCAGGCTGTTGGAGATTAATAAGGAAGCTGCCAGGTACTTTTATTATCAATTAAAGTCGGAACGTGGACAAGCAGCTTATCAATATTTAAAAAACAGGGAACTTTCCGATGAGACCTTAAAACAATTTGGTTTAGGTTATTCCAATAAAACAGGGGACGATCTGTATCAATATTTAAAACATTTGGGATATGAGGACAGTATACTAAGGGAATCAGGCTTAATCAGCTTTGACGAAACAAAAAAGGTTTATGATAAGTTCTGGAACCGGGTTATGTTCCCGATTATGGATGTGAACAACCGTGTGATCGGCTTTGGGGGCCGTGTCATGGGAGACGGAATGCCAAAGTACCTTAATTCACCGGAAACGAAATTATTTGATAAAAGCCGGAATCTGTATGGACTTAATTTTGCCAGGGTTTCAAGAAAGTCCAATTTGTTAATCTGTGAAGGTTATATGGATGTGATTGCTCTGCACCAGGCAGGCTTTACCAACGCAGTAGCCTCACTGGGAACCGCATTTACGGGGCTTCAGGCTAATTTATTAAAGCGGTATACCAATGAGGTATTATTAACCTACGATAGTGATGAAGCAGGAACCAAGGCGGCATTAAGGGCAATACCTATATTAAAGGAAGCAGGCCTGACCGCTAAGGTGATTAATATGAAACCTTATAAAGATCCGGATGAATTCATCAAAGCATTGGGTGCAGAGGAATTTAAGGAGCGCATGGATAATGCGGGGAATGCTTTCCTGTTTGAAGTAGAGGTAATGGAACGGGAATATGACTTAAGTGATCCGGAGCAAAAAACCAGGTTTTTTAATGAAATTGCAAAGAAAATGCTGGTATTTACCGAAGAAATTGAAAGAAATAATTACATCGAAGCCGTTGCCTCCAAATACAGGATTGGCTTTGATAATTTAAAAAAATTAGTGAACCGGTATGGAGCCCGGATTGTAGTGGGGCAGAATGACCGGCCCAGGGAACGGAACACGGAAGGGGGCAGACAGAAGGCCGTACCGGAGGATGGTTTGAAACAATCTCAAAAAATACTCCTTACCTGGTTAATTGAAGACACGAAAATATTTGATAAAATTAAGGGCATTATAAGTCCCGGGGATTTTACGGAAAGCTTGTACCAACAGGCAGCGGAAATATTATTTGATCAATATCATACGGATCATACCGTAACACCTGCTAAAATTATCAATCATTTTGAGAGTAAAGAAGAGCAGAGTGAAGCGGCTTCTTTATTTAATATGGAAATGCGTGGGGAAATGAATGCTTCGGAACGTAGAAAAGCACTGGAAGAAACTGTAATGCGGATTAAGAAGAACAGTCTGGATATGCAAAGTAAGACAGCCACCCAAAATAACGATATTCAGGCACTTCAGGGTATCATCCGGGAACAGGCAGACTTACAAAAATTGCATATTTCTTTCAATGATGGTTAAAATACTAAAAGATTGTTAGAAATCAGGGAATACAAAGCCTTTTATATAG
This sequence comes from Clostridiales bacterium, assembly GCA_015655565.1. Lineage (GTDB taxonomy): Bacteria > Bacillota > Clostridia > Lachnospirales > Lachnospiraceae > Anaerocolumna. The sequence goes on along the minus strand of JAATEU010000081.1, from coordinate 1,940 downwards.
ATGAGCAAGCAGCGGAGCGGACCTGGAATATCCGATCTGACAAGCATTCAAAAGGAGGATGGTAAATAATGGATGACAACATGGTCAAATTTTCCGAAAAGCTGAAAGAGTTATTGGTTTTTGCGAAGAAGAAGAAAAATGTCCTTGAATTTCAGGAAATAAATGATTTTTTCGTTGATTTTGATATGGACCCCATTATGGTTGAAAGAATGTATGAATTTCTGGAGGCAAACAATGTGGATGTGCTGAGAATAACAGATGAAGAGGATGATATAATATTAGAAGAGGAAGAAGAGATAGAAGAGATTGACTTCTCCATACCGGAAGGAATCAGTATTGATGATCCTGTAAGAATGTATTTAAAGGAAATCGGTAAAGTATCTTTATTAAGTGCAGATGATGAAATTGAACTGGCAAGAAGGATGAAAACAGGGGATGCGGATGCGAAGAAACGGCTGGCAGAAGCGAATCTGCGTCTGGTTGTCAGCATCGCAAAACGTTATGTGGGCAGAGGCATGATGTTTTTGGACTTAATCCAGGAGGGTAATTTAGGATTAATTAAAGCAGTGGAAAAATTCGATTATACGAAGGGGTTTAAGTTCAGTACCTATGCAACCTGGTGGATCAGACAGGCAATTACCAGGGCCATTGCGGATCAGGCAAGAACCATCCGCATTCCGGTGCATATGGTTGAAACCATTAATAAATTAATCCGCGTACAGAGACAGCTGCTCCAGGAATTAGGCAGGGAACCTTCCCCGGAAGAGGTTGCCGTAGAAATGAACATTCCGGTGGAACGGGTAAGGGAAATCCAAAAGATATCCCAGGAACCGGTATCCTTAGAAACCCCCATCGGTGAGGAGGAAGACAGCCACCTGGGAGATTTTATCCAGGATGATAATGTGCCGGTGCCTGCTGATGCGGCTGCATTTACTTTATTAAAGGAACAACTGATTGATGTGTTAGGTACTTTAACCGACCGGTAGCAGAAGGTATTAAGGCTCCGCTTTGGCTTGGATGATGGGCGGGCCAGGACCCTGGAGGAAGTGGGCAAGGAATTCAATGTAACCAGGGAAAGAATCCGTCAGATTGAGGCAAAAGCCCTGCGTAAATTGAGGCATCCCAGCCGAAGCCGTAAATTAAAGGATTATTTAGAATAACAGGCTTAAAGATGGCAGGAGAACAGCATAGAATGAACAAAAGGAAGAGGATACCATGCAATTATCACGACGATTAAAGGCAGTTGCAGATACTGTTACAGCAGAGAACAGGGTTGCCGATGTAGGGTGCGACCATGCCTACATATCCATATATCTTATTAAAAATAACATAGCAACCCATGTAATTGCAATGGATGTTAATAAAGGTCCCCTGGAACGGGCAAAAGATAATATTGAATACTATGGCTGCAGCAGGCATATTCATACCAGATTGTCGGATGGATTACGGAAATTAGAACCGGGGAAAGCAGATACGATACTGATAGCCGGAATGGGCGGTGCGCTTATGATAAAAATATTGGAAGAGGGCATGGAAGCTGTGTTAAAAAGTACGGAACTGATTCTTCAGCCCCAATCTGAAATTTTTCTGGTCCGGAGATTTTTGCACCGCATCGGATTTTATATCGTGAAGGAACAAATGGTGAAAGAGGATGGAAAATATTATGTTATCTTGAAGGCGGTACCTGGTTCAGGCAAAGAAGTTTATGACAGGGAAGTGTTCTATCAGTATGGCAAATTATTGCTGGAACAAAGAGAACCTCTTGTAAATGAGTATCTGAACCGGGAAAGAAAAATCCGCAGGCAGGTAGTAAAGAAGCTGAGCCTTAACCTAACGGAAAAAGCAATGGCACGGTTAAAAGAAGTGAACCGGGAAATTGTATCTATAGAGGAAGCGCTGTCTTATTATAACCTGTCAGGGAAGTAAAGCGGATGCAGGAT
>JAATEU010000359.1 GCA_015655565.1 Clostridiales bacterium | reverse complement strand
CGATTCATATAACCAGGATTTTAAAAGATTACCGGGGAGAAAACGATATTATAGATGAATAATAAGGATTGTTACTGGTAAAGCAGGCAAAACCTAAGTGCAGGGAGAAACTATCCATGTGCTTAGGTTTTTTGTATTCAAGGGCCGGTTCGCCGCAATGCTGATCGGTAGATGGGAGGTGTTATATGGATATAGTATTTTTGGGCATAGTCGGCAGCTTATTCCGAAAGGACAGTTATGGCAGAAGATAAAGGTACCCGGGAATATTTGGATAACTCAAAAAAAGAAAGCCGGACTGTCAGGTAAAGAAAATAAATAAAAAATCATTGTGGAGGAATTATAAAATGGCAAGTAAATATGATGGACTAGCAAGAATTATTATTCAGAATGTGTGCGGAAAATCAAATGTAATCAGCTTAACCCACTGTGTAACAAGGCTCAGATTTAAATTAAAGGATGAAAGCAAGGCAAATACCGAGGTATTAAAAAATACCGACGGCATTGTAACGGTAATCCAAAGTGGCGGACAATATCAGGTAGTCATCGGAAATCATGTTCCTGATGTATATGCGGTAGTAAATGAAATCGGAAAATTTGGTTCAGAAAATGAAGCCCCAGCCGATGGGCCGAAAGTAAAAATGAGTCCGGGAGCAGCCTTGATTGATATTATTTCAGGAGTATTTTCACCGACCCTGGGAGTGCTGGCGGCAACTGGTATGATAAAAGGTTTATTGGCACTTTTTGTTTATTTTGGTATTATTTCGTCGGATGGAGGAACCTATCAATTATTATATGCAGTAGCGGACGGTTTTTTTCACTACCTGCCGATTTTCCTTGGGTTTACGGCAGCTAAGAAGTTCAATGTAAACCAGTTTACCGGTATGGCACTTGGTGCGGCACTTGTATATATGGATGATGTGCTCGCCTTGGCAACAGTAGAACCTGTATCAACCATTTTTGCAGGCAGTTCATTTGCAACGAATGTATATACTACCTTCCTTGGAATTCCGGTAATGCTGCCGGCAAGCGGTTATGCTTCTTCCGTAATACCGATAATTTTGGCAGTATTTATTGTAAGTAAAGTGGAAGGCTTCTGGAAGAAAATCATTCCCGATGTAGTTAAGGTCTTCCTGGTACCGATGTTAACCTTAGCCATCTGTACTCCTTTGACTTTTCTTGTCGTTGGGCCGATAGCGTCCTTCCTTACTTCATTAATAGGTATTATTACGGCAGCGGCATTTGACTTAAGTCCGTTGATAGCCGGGGTATTAATAGGTGCTTTCTGGCAGGTATTGGTAATTTTTGGTTTGCACTGGAGTGTGATTCCGATTGCCATGGCTAATCTTGGAAGCCTTGGTTATGATTATGTACTTTCACCGACGTTTGCAGTCTCCTTTGCACAAACAGCAGTAGTATTTGCAGTATTTTTAAAAACAAAAGATAAGAAAACAAAATCACTTAGTATTCCGGCAATTATTTCGGGTATCTTTGGTGTAACGGAACCTGCAATTTATGGTATTACATTACCCAGGAAAAGACCATTTTTGATTTCCTGTATAGCGGGGGCAATCGGCGGCGGAATCATAGGGGCAGCAGGTGTTAAATCATACATAATGGGCGGTATGGGTGTATTTGGCATTACTAACTATATCAATAATGAAACGAAAGATATCTCCAGTATGATTTGGGCAATCATTGGTTTGACAGTAGCCATGGTTATTGCGTTTATTGCAACCATGACAACCTATAAAGATGAATCGCCAAAAACTGCTGTAAAAGAAACCGGAAAACATCAATCTTCAGCAGACAATGGAACAATTTTAAGCCCGTTAAAAGGTGAAGTAAAAGAATTAAGTGAATTAGCCGATCAGGCATTTTCCAGCGGGGTATTAGGTAATGGTGTAGCAATCCTTCCTGCAGAGGGAAAATTAGTTGCTCCTGCAAATGGTGAAATCACGGCATTTTTTCCAACGGGACATGCAATTGGCATGAAAGCGGATTTTGGTGCGGAAATACTTATTCATATCGGTAAGGATACCGTGAAATTAGAGGGTAAATATTTCACTAAAAAAGTAGAGCAAGGCGATAAAGTCATAAAAGGTCAGGTGCTCCTGGAATTTGACCTGGAGGCCATTAAGGCGGCAGGCTATTCGGTTCTTACCCCGGTTGTTGTTACTAACAAAGAGGATTATGTGGATGTAGTATATGAAACCGGTAAGAATGTAGACTACGGCGAAGAATTGATTACATTATTATAGTTTAATATTATAGTTTAATGAAAATTCCAAGCTGAAAAGATATTGTTTTTGTCAGCTTGGAATTTTTTTATAATTATTAGCAAAGTTGTATAATAAAAAGACCGATTTAAATAAATAAAAAGAATGATTTATATGAATTTTCTCTATTATAGTGTAATCACATTTTCTTCATTCCCAGTACCTCCATTTTCATTACTTGTAACATTTTGCACAGTGCCCTGAGCATTTCCATAATTCATCAGCAGCTAACGCCCACTCACCTGCCGCAGCCAGACATTTATCTGATAATTCATACACCTCCTCCGGATTCTGTAAATCAGTGGAATGAGCTCCCGAAGTGTCCACAGCATTAGTCAAAGCACCAGGATTATCTAAAAGAGGACAGGGCCTTAAGTGGTTCTCATTAAAAGGCTGCCCTTTTCTATATTCCATAAACAACGGAGACTTAAGAGCTTCCAATAGTGTTTTCTCTTTTATATTAGAATCTGAATAATGTATGAAAGCACAGGGTTCCATATCACCGT
>JAATEU010000063.1 GCA_015655565.1 Clostridiales bacterium | reverse complement strand
CATATTCACACGTTCTTTCAATATAAAGTTTTTATAATGCCAGAAATTGTAATAATTCGTCTCATTCCTGAATCCTGTCACAGGCATTTGCATTAATTATAATTGATATGCTATTACAAGTCAAGACGGCTGCATAAAAAATTCTGAAAAATTATTGCTTCTCACACTATCTGATGTTATACTGTTTGGTATTAATAATACTATTTCTGATATGGGAAATTATCATAATAACTTAAGCAGGCAGCAGTGCCGCCCCTGACAAGTGTCTTATGTTAATAAACATTTTAATATAAGCTTCCCAAGTCCATTTTACGTATAAAGGAGAATTATCATGGCATTAGACGGACTTGTAATATCCAATGTTGTTTATGAGTTAAAGGAAAAACTTATAAATGGCCGGATCAGTAAAATATCACAGCCGGAGAAAGATGAATTGGTTTTAACCATAAAAAATAACAGAGATAATTATAAATTATATCTTTCAGCCAATGCAAGTTTACCATTAATTTATTTAACAGAAGAAACTAAACAGAATCCAATGACTGCTCCGGGCTTTTGCATGCTGTTAAGGAAACATTTAAACAGTGCAAGAATCCTGGATATTATACAGCCGGGACTGGAACGCGTCATCCAGTTTAAAATAGAACACCTTAATGAAATGGGAGATTTATGTGTAAAATATTTGATTTTAGAAGTCATGGGCAAGCATAGTAATATTATCTTCTGTGATGACCGGAATCTGATAGTTGACAGCATTAAACATATCTCCCACTTAATCAGCTCCGTCCGTGAAGTGCTTCCCGGCAGGGAGTATTTTCTTCCCTTAACGGGTGACAAGCTGGATCCCCTTAGCATTACCTATGAGCTGTTTGCGGAACATGTACTGAAAAAGCCCCTCTCCATAGGGAAAGCAATCTACACCTCACTTACCGGGTTTAGTCCGTTAATGGCAAATGAAGTGTGTTACCGTGCTTCCATTGATTCCGAGGCTTCAACAAGCTCCTTAGACGAGCCGGAAGGCCTGCATTTATACAAAAATCTGGAGCGGTTGATGACGGACGTAAAAGATCACGCCTATACACCTAATATGGTATCGGAGGATGGTATTCCGGTTGAATTCTCCTGCTTTCCCTTAAGCTGCTACGATGGCCTGGATAAAAATGAATATTCTTCCATTTCAGCTGTTTTAGAATCTTTTTACGCTTCTAAGAATACAGTTGCCCGTATCCGCCAAAAATCCGCGGACCTGCGGAAAATTGTTTCCAATGCCGTCGAACGCAATACAAAAAAATATGAGCTGCAGTTAAAACAATTAAAGGACACTGAAAAAAGAGATAAATATAAAGTATACGGAGAGCTGATAAATACTTACGGCTATCATTTGGAACCCGGAGCCGGGTCGTTAACCGCCCTGAATTATTATACCAATGAAGAAATCACCATTCCTTTAGACCCCACCCTGACTCCTGCGGAAAATGCAAAGCAGTATTTTGAAAAATACAACAAATTAAAACGTACCTATGAAGCTTTATCCAACTTTATCGAAGAAACCAAAACAGACCTTGTACATCTGGATTCCATCCGTACTTCCCTTGATATCGCACTGGCTGAGGAGGATTTGGTTGAATTAAAAGAAGAATTAATGGAATACGGTTATATGAAACGTAAGTATGCACCCGGCAGACCGGGAGCAAAAAATAAAAAGCAAAAGATTACCAGCAAACCCTTCCACTATATTTCTTCCGACGGTTATCATATTTATATAGGCAAGAATAATTACCAGAACGACGAATTAACCTTTAAATTCGCCGTCGGAGCTGACTGGTGGTTCCATGCCAAGAAAATAGCAGGCTCCCATGTAATCGTACAAACAGGCGGAAACGAATTACCGGATAAAACCTTTGAGGAAGCTGCCAGACTGGCCGCCTATTATTCCAAAGGAAGAGAATCAGATAAGGTTGAAATTGATTATACAGAAAAGAAAAACGTGAAAAAACCAGGAGGAGGAAAACCTGGGTTTGTAGTATATTACACCAATTATTCCATGGTGGCATCACCGGATATTGCCGGAATCGTTCAGATACCGTAACAATACTGATATAAAAGACTAAAGTTATGGAGGTTACTATGATTAAAGCTGATTACCACGTTCATTCCCATTTCTCAAGCGACTCAACTGCCTCTATGGAAGAAATGATTGAAAAAGCCATTGACCTTGGCATGAACAAAATATGTTTTACGGACCACATGGATTATGATTTCCCAAAAGAATACGGTCTTCCCTTTGTTTTTGACCCTGAAGAATACTTTATGCAATTAGAAGTTATGGCAAACCGTTATAAAAATAAGATTAAAGTTTTCAAGGGAATTGAATTGGGCCTGCAGCCCTATCTTGCAGAAAGGTACAGGACGCTTTTAGCCCAATATGACTTTGATTTTGCCATTGGCTCCTCCCATCTGGTTAAAGGCACCGATCCTTACCAGGCTGTCTATTGGGAAAATAATTCAAAGGAAGAAGGCATTAAGGCTTATTTTCAAAGTATTATAGATAATGTTAAGGCTTTCTCCGACTTTCAGGTCTATGGCCATTTAGATTATGCTGTACGGTATGCACCGGATAAAAACCAATCCTATACTTATGAAAAATACTCTGATATTATTGATGAAATGCTTAAAACCATTATTGATTCCGGCAAAGGAATTGAAGTAAATACATCCGGTTATAAATATGGGCTTGGCTATCCCCACCCCCAGACAGATGTATTAAAGCGTTATAAAGAATTGGGAGGTGAACTCATCACCATAGGTTCGGACGGCCACGAACCAGAGCATCTGGGATATGAATTTACCAGAGCCGGGCAGTTGATACTTTCCCTTGGTTTTAAATACTATGCAACATTTGAAAAGCGAAAGCCGCATTATGAAAAGCTCTGCATATAATAATAAAAGCCGGGGCTGTTGTAAAATCCACCGGCCTGTTCCTTGCGGAAAAATGACTAAGACATAGAGTGAGAAATTAATTGCTTTTCGAAAACAGCAAAAAAGGATCCTCTGAATATGAAAATAACTAAAATAAACCGGTAGACAACTATATTCTTAGTATCGTTCCTCCGCCAACAACATAGTCACCGTCGTAAAATACAACCGCCTGCCCAGGTGTTACCGCTCTCTGGGGCTCTTCAAAAACACATTCCGCTTTATCCGGCCCTACTTTGCGGATGGTGCACCTGGAACCTTTATGGCTGTAGCGGATTTTAGCATCCACTATCATTTCGCCTTCCAGATCTTTAATCATCATGAAGTTCAGGTTATCTGCGTACAACTTGCTGCTGTATACCTCATCCCCATTACCGATTACAACCTCATTGGTCTCCGGCCGGATTGCCAAAACAAATACAGGATGTCCCAGGGCAAGATTCAAACCCTTTCTCTGTCCGACAGTATAATGAATAATTCCTTTATGTTTTCCGATTATCTTCCCTTCGGCCGTAACATAATTACCTTCCCCCGGTACTTCTTTTAAATACTCCGTAATAAACTTGGCATAATCCTTATCCGGAATAAAACATATTTCCTGGCTGTCCGGTTTATTCGCTACCCTTAAATTAATATTCCCTGCAATCCGCCTTACTTCATCCTTTGTGTATTCCCCAACCGGCATTAAGGTATGAGCCAATTGATACTGGGTTAAATTATATAAAGCATAGGTCTGATCCTTATCTGCTGTTGCAGACTTCTTAAGAGTATATCTTCCGTTGCCTAATTGAACGACTCTGGCATAGTGGCCTGTGGCGATATAACCGGCTCCTATTTCCAAAGACCGTTTTAACAAAGATTCCCACTTGACATATCGGTTACATGCAATACATGGATTAGGTGTATTCCCTTTTAGATATTCATCAGCAAAATAATCTATGACGGCACATTTAAATTCATTTTTAAAATTCATGACATAATAAGGAATCTCTAAGGCAAACGCCACCCGCCTCGCATCATCTACCGCACTTAAGCCGCAACAGCCTCCGCTTTCCTCCTGTATGGCCATAGCTTCATCCTGCCAAATCTGCATCGTAACACCAATTACATCATAGCCGGCATTTTTAAGCAAATAGGCAGCTACCGAAGAATCCACTCCGCCGGACATACCTACAACTACTTTTTTCCTGTCCAAATACATGCCTCCTAATAGATTTCTTCTTCTTCTCCTTCACTAATATCTGATTTCGGCTTCTCTAAGCCTTCGATTACGATATTATTTTTGGTAGCATAATCCCATAATGCAGCATGAATTGCTTCCTCCGCCAATAAGGAACAATGAACTTTAACTGCCGGAAGTCCATCCAAAGCATCCATTACCGCTTTATTGGTTATCTTTAAAGCTTCCTGTACATTTTTACCTTTCACTAATTCCGTTGCCATGCTGCTTGTAGCAACTGCCGCCCCGCAGCCAAAGGTTTTAAATTTTACATCCTGAATAATCCCGGTTTCATTTATATCCATGTATATTCTCATAATATCTCCACATTTTGCATTACCCACCGTGCCAACTCCACTGGGATTTACAATTTCACCGACATTTCTGGGATTGCTAAAATGTTCCATTACTTTTTCACTGTACATATTTATTCCTCCTTTATCATAAAACAACCAACACGGCTCTAACAATTTCGCAGAATATTCTTACTGCTTATGAAACAGCTTTTCAATTTCCGATAAAGGGTGGTGGTTTTTTCCCTGCAAATCCAATTACAGGAACATGATTTTAATTCAATATCACTTATCGGAACATAATTTTGGCTCCTATCATCTATTTATTAGAGCTTTTTATGAAATCCTCATATAGCGGCGACATGGAACGCAGCTTTTCTACTATTTCCTTAATTT
>JAATEU010000536.1 GCA_015655565.1 Clostridiales bacterium | reverse complement strand
CCCCATCAGCTGAAACGAATCTCCTTCACCTCACCTGCCGTTTCACTTGCATTGCTATTTTCTGAAACCGGCTCCTGTTGTTTTGGTTTTGAACTGCAGGCAACTGTTATACATGCCATAATCAGGCAAAGTATTCTTAGTATTGACTTCTTTAAAAACCTCATAAAAATCTCCTCCATAAATTTATTTAAGCGTTTTGTTAAATTAATTATACACAATAAAAAGATTCAATTCTCGTCTGATTTTGTTGCTTTTTAATAGTTTGTAATACAATATTGAACAAAAAACCGGATTTTTTATAGGTTTGCTTGTCCTAAATCAGATTATGAAAATAGACTCGGTATTTTAAGATAATATTAAAATATTTCTTAAAATATCAAGTCCACTGCGGCTGTAAATTTATGGATTCCCAATCATTTAACTCTTCCGAATATCGTTTAACTTTTCCTATGTTTATGCATTACTTATTTTACAATTCCGCAATCCGGCTGACTGCCACATATATTTCAGATATTCTGTACCATGTGGGAAAATCAACAATACCGTTCGCCGGCAATCCGAAGGTCTGCTGAAATATCCTTACTGCCTCCGCAGTCCCCTGGCCAAATACACCATCTACAGCAACCGTTGGTATTACGGCATAGACGGTAGCTACTGTATTTAACTGCTCCTGTATTTGCCTTACACTGTCTCCCCTTGAACCAATCGTTAAATTGGTGCCCGGCCACGAAGCAGGAACACCTGCAACCTGGTTTGCGGAATTAATATACATATCGGACCCATAGAAATTACGGATAATCTGTATTGCCGTAAGTCCCTGATCACCAAGATCCTTTGAGCCCCACTGGGTCATCCAGCCCGGGCAGGTTACATTTCTCCCGTCACAATACTGGGTCAGGATAGGCTGCCTCACATTTGGCCTGGATAAATAATTATTAAAGACCTGGTCAACTGCCAAACCGATGTTGGTATAAATATTCCTGCCCCGCATCCATTTATGGTCAAAGGCAGTGGAGGACGTTATTGTAAAATTAAATCCCTGATTCCGATACCACTCCGTAAAAACCCTGTTTAAGGTAAATGACATAATAGCCAATACATTAGCCAGAATTGCTGCTTCCGGCCAGGTAGCATATATTTCACTGGAGGCTACATTTTTAATGTAATCCCTGTAACGGATATAATAATTTCCTGCGGAAGTATCGGTAGGCGGGCCGTCATGAACGATAACAAACTCAGGGATTACAACTTCTCTTAAGACGATTTCACCGGTTTCTGCCGTTGGTTTAATTTCAGATTCCGCTATTTTAGGCGGATAATCACCATAAAGGGTGTGCGGCGGTATTACAAAGCGTTCCCCGGCTGTTACATTTTCAGGTGCGGGTATCATCTCTACCGGCTGAATTGCCGTTACTTCGGGTAATAATTCCGTTCCGGAAACTTCAACATTTTCATAACCGGATGCCGTAACATTTACCGTATATTCCGAATAAGGCTGTTCCAGCACAGCGGGATCCAGACTGTATTCCAGGGGAGGTGTAGGTAATTCGATTTCCTCCGTGCGCCCTATAGCATTCGTAGTCAGTTCTTCTATAACAGAGTCAGGTTCGCCTGTATAGGAAATTCTGACCGTGGCATTTTCAATTGGCCTGAAACCTTCCTGGGTAACACAATTAACCTGCAGCCTTCCAATGGACTGTGTTTCCATTTGTGCAGGATAAACTCTGGCGCCCGTTCCGTAGCTAAAACCTCGCTTCGGATATCCGGGGCTTTGCACTGGGTACTGCTTCAAATCAGGGAATGAAAAATGCTCTGTATTTTTCACCCGATAATCATTTATATTCATTTTTACACCCATTGCATATCGCAAGCCTGCTTGCGATACTGCCACAAATAAATAGGTTGAAAGAATCTCAATGTGGCTTCCTTTCTATATATAGATTTTCTTTCAACATTTATCCTTCAAAATATTATCACTTCCAATATATGCTTCTATTAAAAGAAAGTGATACTTTTAAGGTTAATTGCCAAACTGATAAGGTTCCCTATTATCAAGGGTATCAAAATCATATCCTTTTTCAATAATGGAATCTATAATATCCGGCAGTGTTCTGGCTGTTAACCGGTTTACGGAGGAATCATGCATCAGGATAACAGGATTATTATATTTATCCAAATCTTTCATGATATTATGTTTAATCCGGTATTCCGTGGGATTACCGACGGAATCCTCCGCACTTACGTTCCAGTCATAATAGGTAAATCCCCTGCGTTCCATTTCTGCAATTAATTCATCCCTTATATTCTTATTATAGCTGTTATAACTTCCCCAGGGAAACCGGAAAATGTTAACCTTTACACCTGTGGTTTCATAAATTAAAAGATAATCCTGGTAGAAATCATCTAAAAATGCTTCCACAGACGAATATATATTTTTATAATTATGGGAATAAGTATGTATTCCTATGGTATGCCCCTGTTCTACCATAATTTTCAAACAATCCTCCCCTTCCTCCGTTATCGTGCAGCCCAATACAAAAAATGTCGCTTTCGCATTATATTCATCCAAAACCTCTAAAATATCACTTGTAATATGACTGGGTCCGTCATCAAAGGAGAGGTATGCTATCTTTTTCTCTTCCAAATAAATAACAGGCTTTATACTTTCAACATACATATCCGGATAAAGATCCATATAGTTTTTCTTTGTGTCCGTACCAAGTACCTTATCTTTGGCTATTTCATTTTCAATCTTAGCTATCCATTGAATGCTGGAATTAGAATTTAATGCCGTAACAGTTTCATTCTCTTTTTCTTTCATATTAATTCTGGTAGCCGCCATATGATTGATAAAGCATACTCTGAAAATGAAAATAAACAATATACCCGTTAGAAAGATTTTATATATTTTACCCCGCATTTTTATTCCTTACCTACAATATTATCTGAAAATCAAATTATTGTTTTAAAACAGCTTCTGCAAACCAGACAAACTGACAAGCCGATTTGCTGGTTCGTGCTGTTTTGCCTGTTTTTATAATCATATGCGGGAACCTGTGAACCAATTCATAGGTACAAGTAATCTAACCGGAATGATATGCTTTTTTATAATTGTATTCATTGCATAAAAACAGCACCTGCATTTTTCTGCAATACGTCAAACCGTCCTCCATACAAAAATTATTTCATAACTTATTCAACCGCTGTCTCCCGCAAGCATTATTTTTTATTTAACCGTTGACAAATCCCATTCTTCATATATCTTAGGTACATCATGAATCAAACGTTTTGTATAGTCTGCGGCAGGATTAAGAATTACTTCATCCGCAGTACCTTTTTCTACAAATGCACCCTGTTCCATAATGTAAACGGAATCGGATACATAGTAGGCAAGACCAATGTCATGTGTTATAAACAGAATGGTCATGTCAATCTCATCACGCAGCTTTAATAACATATCAAGTATGGTTGCGCGGGAACAGGCGTCGATCATGGAAGTCGGCTCATCCGCAATGAGTATCTGCGGTTTTAGCAAAAAGATTCTGGCTATCATTAACCGCTGCATCTGTCCGCCGGATAATTCAAAAGGATATTTCTTTGTTAATTCAGCAAACTTCAGATTAACGAAGCTGCAGGCTTCCGTCATCCGTTCACACTTTTTTTCATAGGTTAATCCTTTTTCCCCCTTCATGTTAATACAATCAAGCAAAAGTGTATCAATCCGGTTAAAAACATTAAAGGAAGAAAAGGGATCCTGGAAAATTGCCTGTATTCCCCTCCAATAGGCCCTTTTTTTCCGCTGCGACCTTATATCCCTTAATTCACCCTTATAGTAGATCTCTCCCGATGTAACATTGTGGAGTCCTAACAGCATTTTCGCCAGGGTTGTCTTACCGCTGCCGCTTTCACCAACAATTGATACAATTTCACCCTTATGGAAATCAAAGTCTACCTTATTGACAGCTACCGTCTTTTTATTACCCAGTCCATATATTTTTGTGACACCTCTGCCGCTAAGAAAGAATTCTTCCGTTTTTGCCATTAATCTCCCACCTCCTTAAGCTTATCCGCATCAAGCATACAGCGGTACATCCGCCCATTATCCAAACATACCTCCTCAATAGTTTGAGATTTACATACTGCACCGGCATACATGCAGCGCTCTGCAAAACGGCACCCCCCAGGCGGTTTCTTAAGATTTGGGGGCGTTCCCGGTATCGCAGCCAGTTTCACGCCCCTGGTACCGGCCTCCGGAACAATTATGGATCCCATAAGTCCCTTGGAATAAGGATGAATCGGTTTAAATACCATTTCCTCGGCCGTTCCTTTTTCCATTATCTGACCTGCATACATTATCATAATATCATCTGTGACATTATAAAGAAGCGGCAGCTCATGGGTTATAAATATCATGGACTTTATAAAGCCCTTGTCCATAAGATCACGCATCATCTTAATTACCATCTTCTGGGAAGAAACATCCAGGGCGGAGGACGGTTCATCTGCAATCAGCACCTTGGGTGATAATATAGTTGATATGGCAATAACGTTGCGCTGCTTCATGCCGCCGGATAATTCAACCGCATGCTTTTCAAGTACCTCTCCGGGTAAATTCAGAACTTCAAATCTTTCCCTGGCTAAATCATAAATCCTGTTTTTTGGCATTTGGGGAGCATGTGCATGAATTACATCCTCAATAAAATGAATAATTTTCCGGGTAGGATTCAAAGCATTCATGGCAGCCTGCGGTATGTATGAAATTTCCGTACCTAATACCGTTTTACGGATCTGGTCCGGTGTCATTCCCGTAATCTTCTTTCCCTCAATACTAATATCCCCTTCCATATAATGAAGCGGGGCAAAATAATATCCCATCAGACTTAATGCAAGTGTTGATTTTCCACAGCCGGATTCTCCCGCAATACCTAAGGACTTGCCTTCCTCAACCCTTAAGGACACCCCGTCAACGGCATAAACACTTTCATTAAACCTTGTTACATATTTCGGTTTTAAATGCTT
>JAATEU010000325.1 GCA_015655565.1 Clostridiales bacterium | reverse complement strand
CCATGCCGAATACCAGTAAAACAGCTCCGAAAATAAACATGAGAAAAGTACCTGATGGCATTGGAACAATTGTAAAGTGTAAAACAAGGACCAATACGGTAATGGGCAGGACCGAAGTCAGAGATTCTTTGATTTTAGAAACAAAGTTTTTATTCATGTTTCACCGCCTTTAAATCATATGGTTAACAAGTTACCGTACAAAATTGCCTGCTATTCCATTCAATAAAATGCCAAATATCAGTAAATTACTATTATAACATCTGCTGATTTGAATACTTTTTTCATGATACTGAAATAACCTTTTGTTAATTCCAAAGAATTTAGGAAATCGGGATCGATCACGATTGATATATCTATGATATTCATAAGCTGTTAGGCTTCTAATTTTAAAAGAGGTCTCTAGCAAAAAACATACATAGTATGATTGAAATATTTGATATTTAAATGAAAAATTAGAAGTATCCTGATAAATGTAATAATACACGTGTTTTAATGATATATAAAGTCAATTTATGATTAATTGGATATAGAGGAATTTCATTCCCAGTTTTTCCCTCCTCTCTAGTTTATTGTATACTATTTTTTCTGAATAATCAATCAAAACAAAGTATTTTTATTAAAAATCGAGATATTTCAAGTTATTCCATACGATCCGCATTAAATATTTAATATTTATTTTGAATCGCATCCAATTCAATATAGTAATCTGTAAATGCCTAAAAGTTTTCTACATAAATAGATAGATAATATTTTTCATATACCTTTATTTAAATATCTCAAACAATATAATTGAGAAATGCATAAAAAGGGATGCTGTAAAATCAGATACTATTTACCGGTGAAATACAAATAATATTCTACTCACAGGTTTAATATATCTAATTTACAACATCCCATTGTTTATAACAGGTACTTATATTCATCTTTATCTGACTCTGCAGATGAATTGGCTTACTCTTTATTCACCGCTTGCCATTAATTCTTTCTCATTGTCTTCAATTACCTTCTGCTGGATATCTGACGGTGCCTGTTCATAACGGTTAAATTCATAGGAGAAATCCCCTGATCCGCCGGTCATGGAACGAAGATCCGTAGAATAACCGTATATTTCGGAAAGAGGTATATCTGCTATAATTTCCTGTTTTCCTCCGGAAACCGGATTCATACCCAGTACTCTGCCGCGGCGTTTGTTTAAGTCTCCCATAATGTCCCCGGTATATTTATCCGGTACAAGTACCCTTAAAGAAGCAATTGGCTCCAGTAATACAGGAGAAGCTTCCATAAAACCTTGTTTAAAGGCCTGGATAGTTGCCATCTTAAAGGCCATTTCCGATGAATCTACCGGATGATAAGACCCATCCACCAAGGTGGCTTTTAATCCTACTACCGGATAACCGGCAACTGGTCCTTTTAAAACACATTCTGCGATTCCCTTTTCTACTGCC
Source organism: Clostridiales bacterium (assembly GCA_015655565.1). Classification (GTDB taxonomy): domain Bacteria; phylum Bacillota; class Clostridia; order Lachnospirales; family Lachnospiraceae; genus Anaerocolumna. The sequence continues at coordinate 6,160 of JAATEU010000325.1, read as the reverse complement.
GGGAAGTAGTTCTTTGGCACGGAACCTCCGAATACTTTCTCTGCAAATTCAAAGGGCTGCTCCATATTGCCCGAAGGTTCAAATTCAATATGAACATCCCCATATTGGCCATGACCGCCGGATTGTTTTTTGTACTTACCCTGAATTCTAACCTTTTTACGGATAGTCTCCCTAAAAGGTACCCTTGGTTTCATAACATCTATCTCAACTTTATATTTAGCCTGAAGCTTGCTTACTACAACGTCTAACTGCTGGTCACCGATTCCATATAATAAGGACTGTCTGTTTTCTTTATCATTTACTACCTTAAGCGTCAGATCCTCATCCATTAATTTCCCTAAAGCCTGGGATACCTTATCATCATCCCCTTTATTTTTAGTCTTAAAACGTTGATAGGTATAGGGTTTTGGCATTTCCGGACGATCATATACAACAGGCAGGGCTTTTGTAGAAAGTGTATCGCCGGTAACCGTATCTGATAATTTACCGATGGCTCCGATATCCCCTGCATGAAGTTCGTTTACTTCAATCTGCTCCTTACCTCTTAATATATAAAGCCTGGAAATCTTTTCTTCCGAGTCTTTCTCCGCATTATAGATAACGGAATCTGATTTTAAAACACCGGAACAAATTTTTACCAAAGAAAATTTACCGATAAAAGGATCTGCTATGGTTTTAAAAACTTTCGCTGTCATTGACAGCTTCTCATTATAATCAGCCTTAAAGACTTCCTGGTTCTTTTGATTCACGCCTTCAATCTCCTGTTTATTCGGTGCCGGGAAATACTTTTCAATTGCCTGCAAAAGCATGGTGGCTCCCTGCGCATTTAAACCGGAACCCATTAGTACCGGAACTATGGTTCCATCTATTACATTACCCCTAAGTGCAAGAGAAATTTCATCCTGGGTAAATTCTTCTCCTGCAAAATATTTTTCCATTAAATCTTCACTGGTCTCTGCAACGGCATCTAACAAAGTTTCACGAAACTTAGTTAAGTTCTCCATGGAATAATCCGGAACTTCACATTCCTCATAATTACCCAAGGTAGTAAATCTTCTTCCTGCCATCTTAACCACATTCACAAACCCTACAAATTTCTCATTCTCTCTTATTGGTATATGAAACGGGGCAATTTTTTTCCCGTAAATTTCAGTCAAATCTTCAACAACCTGGCGATAACTTGCATTATCATCATCCATATCTGTAACAAAAAACATTCTTGGCAGATTATGCTTTTCGCAATACTCCCATGCCCTCATGGTTCCAACTTCAACACCTGCTTTAGCAGAAATTACGATTACCGCCGCATCCGCTGCATTCAGTGCTTCCTCCACTTCTCCAACAAAATCAAAATAACCCGGAGTATCCAAAATATTAATCTTGGTATCTTCCCAAATAACAGGTACCACAGTGGTGCTGATTGAAAAAAGACGTTTCACTTCTTCCTTATCATAATCACTGATGGTATTACCCTCTTCAATCTTACCTTGACGCTTTGTAATCCCCGTTGTGAAGGCCATGGCTTCGACTAAAGTCGTCTTGCCACAGCCACCGTGGCCTAACAATACAACATTTCGAATCTTTTCTGAAGTGTAAACATTCATCCTTTTTTCCTCCATCACATAATATTTTGTACTTCCGGTTACTGTTTTCTTTAAATTGCGGTATTATTTAATGTATCATACCCATGTCTATATTTTACTAAAAGCTGTCAGACTTTACAACTATTTTATGCCAGTTTAACAAATATTTTATATGCAGGCTTAAAACACATAACATAAATATTAAAATTCCTTATATATCTTACTTATTTTTATTTTTTATTACTTTTATTGCGTTGTTATTTAAATTTATGCAAATCTTATTTTATACGCTAAAGCGTAACAGTTTAAACCTCTACGCTTTAAACTGTTACGCTTTAGCGTAATACAGTATTGACATAATTATCAGACTGATGTAAAATAAAAAAATAACATTTGTCCAACAAAGAAAGGCTCAGGTATATACATGATAATTGTAATGAAACCAAATGCAAAAAAAGAATCCATCCGGAATATTATACAAATTATTGAGGGCAAAGGCCTTACAGCCCATATTTCCGACGGAAAAGAAGTAACCATTATCGGCGTTGTCGGTGATAAGACAAAGCTTCAGGACCAAAATCTTGAAATTTCCGAAGATGTTGATAAAATAGTTCCGGTTACGGAAAGCTATAAACTGGCAAATAAAAAATTCCACCCGCAGCCCTCCGTCATCAAGGTGGGTAATGTAACCATCGGCGGGGAAGAATTCGTCATCATGTCCGGTCCATGCGCTGTAGAAAGCAGGGAACAGCTACTGGAAACAGCCCATGCCATAAAAAAAGCCGGTGCCCGGATACTGCGCGGCGGTGCATATAAGCCAAGGACCTCACCCTATGCTTTCCAGGGCCTGGAGGAAGAAGGCTTACGATTCATGAAGGAAGCCAGGGAGGAAACAGGCCTGGCAGTTGTTTGTGAAGTAACCAGTTTAGCAGCCATTGAATCTGCCGTAAAATATGTTGACATGCTTCAGATCGGGGCAAGAAATATGCAGAACTTTTACCTGCTTAAGGAAGCGGGCAAAACAGGACTGCCCGTATTATTAAAACGCGGCTTGTCGGCTACCATTGATGAATGGCTGAATGCTTCGGAATATATTATAGCGGAAGGCAATCCAAATGTTGTATTATGTGAACGCGGTATACGCACCTTTGAAACAGCCACCCGTAATACCTTGGATATCAGTGCGGTTCCGGTTATTAAAGATAAAAGCCATTTGCCCATTATTGTAGACCCCAGCCATGCTACCGGTGTCAGGAAGTATGTAAAGTCTCTGGCTATGGGTGCTGTTGCTGTGGGCGCAGACGGTTTAATGATTGAAACCCACCCAGATCCGGCCCATGCACTCTCCGATGGTCCCCAGTCTCTCACTTTTCCCCAATTTGAGGAATTATGTGCCGGGATCAGGCCTTTGGCTGAGTTAATGGGCAAAAAATTCTAAACCTCAGGAGATAACTATGAAGGATGCAACCATTGGCTTTATTGGTTTTGGCTTAATTGGCGGATCCCTTGCCCGTGCGCTGAAGGAAATTAATCCAAAGAATACCTTAATCGCTTATAATTACAATAAAAACCGGATAGGGAACGGACTGTCGGAAGCTATGAATGACAACGTACTGGATTATGTTTATAATGATTTACAGAAAAGCTCTGCTTCCTGTGATATTATTTTTCTGTGCGCACCTGTATTGTCCAATATTACTTATTTAACCCTCTTAAAAAATATCATAAAGCCTGACTGTATCTTAACGGATGTAGGCAGTGTAAAGGGAAATATACATACCGCGGCAGCCGAAGCAGGCTTAAAGCACCATTTCATCGGAGGGCACCCCATGGCCGGTTCAGAGAAAACCGGGTATGGGAACTCCCACAGTAAGCTGTTGGAAAACGCTTATTATATTCTTACCCCTACGGAGGAAACCCCGCCTGAAATGCTTAACCGCTTATATGAACTGGTTCAGGAAATAGGGGCAATTCCTTTGGTTTTAAGCCCTAAGGAGCATGATGATATTACTGCGGCCATCAGTCACGTACCCCATATTATTGCTGCCGGTCTGGTCAATATGGTAAAGGATTCCGATGATCCGGATGAAAAAATGCGTACCCTGGCTGCCGGCGGATTTAAGGATATCACCCGCATAGCCTCCTCTTCCCCCGTTATGTGGCAGAATATCTGTTTAACCAATACAGAAAGCATAAAGAATTTCTTAAATCAATATATAACATACCTGAAAGAAATAGCGGACGCCTTAGACAGGAAGGATGAAGATTATCTTTACCGGTTCTTTGATACTGCCGGTGAGTACAGGGATTCCCTCCCGAATAAATCCGCCGGCATGATGAAAAAAGTATTTGAAATCTATCTGGATATTATGGATGAAGCCGGCGCTTTAGCTGCCATCGCAGCTCTTTTGGCTGCGAACCGGATTAATATCAAAAATATTGGCATTATCCATAACAGGGAATTTGAACAGGGTGTTCTCAGGATTGAATTTTATGATGAAACAGCTTCTTTCATGGCTGTTGAATTATTAAAGAAATACCGTTATACTGTATATGAAAGATAAAAAACAACGATTCATTCATACCGGCTGAAAATTGCTTTTGATGCGTAAAACAACATTAAGTATATAACCGGATAAAAGCCTTTATCCAGTACAATGATTATAACCGGAACCTGGGACTTTGTACCGGTAAGATATGAAAAAGACAGGAAAAGTCAAAGCGGTTATTCCGTAAGATGGGAGTTTGACTATGATATTACAGAAAGCAAAAGCGTTAAAAGGAGAAATTTCAGTTCCCGGTGATAAATCCATTTCCCACCGGGCCGTCATGTTTGGCGCTTTGGCGGAGGGAACCACTGAAATAACCCATTTTCTGCAGGGAGCAGACTGTCTTTCCACAATCAGCTGCTTTCGCAGTATGGGAATCGGAATAGAAAACGATACCCTGCATAACCGGGTTCTCATTCGCGGCAAAGGTCTGCAGGGATTAAAACAGCCTTCCAAAACCTTGGACACCGGCAACAGCGGGACCACCATGCGCTTAATGTCCGGTATCCTTTGCGGCCAGCCGTTTTCCACAACAATAACCGGGGATGAATCCATCAGGAAACGCCCTATGGGCAGGGTAATAACCCCTTTGACCCAAATGGGGGCGGATATAAAGAGTATTCCCGGCAGCGGCTGCGCACCGCTTCAGATTAACGGCCGCAAGGACGCACTCCACGGAATTGCATACCAGTCCCCGGTAGCCTCCGCCCAGATTAAATCAGCGGTTTTACTGGCAGGTTTATACGGGGACGGGCCTACCTCGGTAACGGAACCTTACGTCTCCAGAAATCATACGGAATTAATGCTTCGAATGCTGGGTGCAGACGTAACAAGTCTTGGAACCACCGCTATAATAAAACCAAATCCAAGATTACATGCCGAAAAAATAGAAGTTCCCGGGGATATTTCCTCCGCCGCTTATTTTATTGCAGCCGGATTAATAGTACCCTGTTCCGAACTGGTTATTAAAAATGTCGGTATTAATCCCACACGTGACGGTATTCTTAAGGTATGCAGGCTCATGGGCGCAGATATGGAAATCGGAAATATACGCAACACCGACACGGAGGCTACAGCAGACATTATCGTCCGGTACAGCGAGTTAACCGGAACAGAAATCGGCGGTGCTATTATTCCGGCACTTATTGACTAACTGCCTGTCATTGCCGTTATGGCATGCTTTGCCAGGGGCCGGACCGTTATAAAGGATGCAGCGGAACTTAAGGTAAAGGAATCCAACCGTATTGACGTAATGGTACACAACCTATCCCTTATGGGGGCTGCGGTTACCGTTACGGAGGACGGCATGATTATAGAGGGCGGCAGGCCGCTTAAGGGCGCTGTAATTGACAGCAGACTGGATCACCGGATTGCCATGTCCTTTGCCATTGCCGGATTGGCCGCAGAGGGTGAAACTAAAATACTCGGGGCTGAATGCGTGAATATATCTTATCCCGGTTTCTATACGGATTTAAAAGGGTTCAGCATATGAGTTGTCTTTCTTAGAAAAAGAAAGGGTTGTTGTGAATCGGGAAACAAAACCGGTTCGCAACAACCCCTTTCTCATAGTCTACCTAACTAAGAAGAACATCAACCACCCAAATTTAAGCGGTAGCCGGTTCTTGTATAATGGAAATACTGTCTGAGTCCATCCAAAGAACGCTTCCAGAACCGTTTACTTTCCACCAATCGCCTCTCATAGCATTCTTGTGGTTCCAGCCTGCAAGCTTTTTTTCTATAGAAAGTAATTCCAATATAATAATGCTTTACATTTGTAAGATAAAATGTTATAGTAGAGACAGAAAAGGAGCAACCGCCCATAAAGTGGTTAACCTCCTAAATACAGTTAGTAACTGCCCTCAGGATCGGCTAAGTCAGGGGCAGTTATTTTTTTCGCTTATTATTCCTATTGTCTAAATAGGTAAGCAGTGCTATAAGCAGCAGTCCAAATGTAAGCATTATAGATAATGTCTCATATGTAGTCTGCATTGGCACCACCTCCCTTCATGGGAGGCTAACACACCCTGT
>JAATEU010000065.1 GCA_015655565.1 Clostridiales bacterium | reverse complement strand
TACTCCAGATAAGCCGTCACATCATCTTCCACTTCAATGTCATGCCATTTACCGTTATGGCAGAAAGCCTGGACCCTGGAGGGCATGCCGCAGATCCACTGGAGCAGGTCCAGGTTATGGGGGCATTGATTTAATAATACACCGCCCCCTTCCCCTTCCCAGGTTGCCCTCCAACCCCCGGAATCATAATATGCCTGGGTGCGGTACCAGTCCGTAATAATCCAATTCATGCGTTTCATGGCTCCTAACGTACCGCCATGTACCAATTTATACATTTTACGGTAAACATGATTGGTTCTCTGGTTAAACATCATGGCAAATACCAGGTCAGACTTTACCGCAGCGGCATTCATTTCACGCACCTGCCTGGTATAAACCCCTGCAGGTTTTTCACTTAAGGCATGCAGGCCATGTTCAAATGCTTTCATTACCAGCCTTGGATGATCATAGTGGGGTGTTGCAACAATAACCCCATCACACAGGCCGGATTCTATTAAACTTTCCCCGTCCTGAAATACGGTTACCGACTCCGGCAGATTTTCCCTGGCCCAGGTTCTCCTGTTTTCTTTTAAATCTGCAACTGCCGACAGTTCCATATCAGGAACCTTACCGCTTAAAATCGTACTGCAATGTCCGCTTCCCATATTTCCGATTCCGATAATACCGATTTTTACCTTATCCATGAAAATTCTCCTTCTTATCCGGGTATTCTAGAGTGTGTTTGAAAAATGCTTGTGCCGGGCTGAGCGTTTCACTTCGTGGGAGACAAGGCGAGATTTTGGGAGTGTAGTGGTGCTACATTCCCAAAATCGCAACGCAGTATACCGCAAAGTGGGACGGTCAGAAATTTGCAATGATTTTTCAAACACGCTCTAGAGCATTTTCTAAATAACCGGACGGAAAACGTAGGATAAATTTTCACAGGTGATATTCAAAAACGTAGGCGTAGGGGGCTACGCTGAGGCTTTTTGAATATCGCATATGGAAATTCAGACAGGTTTAATGGTCCAGTTAATTTAAAAACACTGTATTAGCTGTAACCTAATGTACTCAGGTTATCATAACTCTTTTTTAAACAGTCAAAAGGACTTCCCTGGCAGGTATCCTGTTCTACCAGCAGATATTCACAATTGACAGCCTTAAGCTTTTCTAAAATAGCAGGAAAATTTAAGTTACCCTCCATAACAGGCGCCATAACCGGAGTTGCACCGACTACTGCCATATCCTTTAAGTGTACGCAGGGCAGACGATCCTTTAAAACTTCAATCCATTGGCAGACATCCCCGCCGGCTGCCTGTACCCAATAGGTATCCAAGGTAATTCCCATTTCTTCCGGCGTAAATGCCTCCAATAAATATTCCAGCATATGCTTTCCATTTATTTTCTCAAACTCAAAATGATGGTTATGATACATGAACAGCTTACCCGCAGCCGCTATTTTCTTAGCCGGCTCTTTAAAATCCTCTGCAAAACGGGTAATCCAAAACGGGGTACGGTATTTATCCGGCATAGAGCCTAAACCGATATATTTGCAGCCCATTATATCATGTTCCCGAATCAGGCCTTCCGTATCATAAAGAATCCGGTTCACGTCACTGTGGGTCAGGACAATTTCCAAGGAAAAACTGTCACAGGTTTCTTTTATCTTTTCTGCCTTTATATCCTTTCCGATTCCCGATATCTGGACCGTTTTATAGCCCATTTCAGCAACCTTTTTTACGGAAAAATAAAAATCCTTTTCATTTTGTATGTAGTTCCTCAATGTATACAGCTGTGCTCCCAGTTTCAATACAATCAACCTTTCTTAAATTTTTTTATGAGTTTATTGTAGGCAGTAATTGACCAAAATACCATTGCAAATAAGAACAATCCTATTGCAAATATAGCGATACTGGACTATACTAAAAAGAGAAACAAAGGAGGAGGAGCCCATGGCTGCTTTAGCTGAAATTATGACTGATATGGTTTTATTTGCTTACAGCTTAAGTGAAGAATCCAGTTACGACTATTCCCTGCACTGCCATAATTATCACGAATTATATTATTTTATTGAAGGAAACGTGGATTACCTGGTGGAAGGCAGACAATACCATCCCACTCCCCATAGTCTGCTCTTATTAACTCCTAACGTCTTTCACGGCGTGAAAATAAATGACACAAAACCCTACCGGAGATTTGCCCTGCATTTCCTCCCCGGTATCCTGACCATGGAGAGAAGACATCTGCTGCTTCGAGTTTGCTGCTGCGGGCCGTAATCGATGAAGAGATCGAGGGACGCCGCTCAGTAGGAGTGAAAGTGGTAATGAGCGCATTTCGTGGTCGAGAGGC
>JAATEU010000336.1 GCA_015655565.1 Clostridiales bacterium | reverse complement strand
TATGCTATTGATAGCAGAAATCATGGTAAAAGTACAAGAACGGAAGACTATTCATATGAAACCATGTCAAAAGATATATATTCATTTATCAATAAGTTGAATTTGGGGAAAGTAAATATTGTCGGTTTTAGTGACGGTGCAATTATTTCATTAATTCTGGCAATGAATCAGGGTGAATGTATAAACAAAATGGCACTTTTAGGTGTGAATTTAAAACCGGATGATTTTACTGAGGAAAGTTATCAATTTGTTAAAGAAACATATGAGAAAACAAAAAATCCTTTGTTCAAGCTAATGCTGGAACATCCTAATATTGAATTAACTGATGTGAAAAATGTAACAACTTCCACGTTAGTTATAGTGGCAGAACAGGATATCTTTAAACCGGAGTCATTTGTTAATTTTACAAACACCTTGCCAAACGCAGAATTAATAATAATGAATGGGCATGAACATGATAGCTATATTGTAAATCAAGATATTCTATATCCTGATTTATTGAAGTTTTTTATTTAGGCATTTTGTGTTATCCATATAATAAAGCTTTTCGGTGGATTTACAGACGTGTCCATTGAGCATAACAGAAAGAAAGATCAAGCATGACCTCTTTTTTAACCTAAACTGCCAAATATTTTTGTCCAAAGAAGATGATTGCGTTGCAGAGGACTTCTTTTGTTTTTTATCAGGTAAAATGTAATTGAGCTCTGGATTTATTTCTTTGATGGAATGGAGCAATATTAGTTTCATCGGGCTTGGTTTTTGTTCAAAATTCAATACACCCAATAGCAATTTATTTTTTATTTTACCATAGATATAATAGAAAAGCTGCCGCACAATGTGATTATACAAGGCTTGTTTCTTTGGCAAAATTATTCAAACCCGGTTAAATCAGGAACCTGGTTCTAATTGTCTTGCAAAGTGTAATATGCTATAATTTAAAATAAATGAATGATAATAAAAGAGGAAATAGTATGGAAAACAGCGGTTTCAATCAAGAGTGGTACGGCAAACAGGCCATGATTATAGAACAAACAAATGACTATACCATTGTTGACTATGGCTGTAAGGGCAGCGGAGCAGTCATCAATTACTGTTTATTCAATGGAATTCAAATCAGTTTCCTTGATTTTGATACTCCTGAAATCATGCCTTCCCAGAAATTCAACTCTGACATTATCACCATCAGTCATTGCCGGGCAGGGCGATACGAATGTGAGTTTCCAAACCATACGATGGCCTATTTGCCGGAGAACTATTTTAGTGTGAATAGTACGCAGTATTTGCCGATTTCGTTTTCATTTCCTTTGCAGAAATACAGTGGACTGTCTCTCGTTATTGACAAACAGGCTTTAACTGCAGGCATTCACCGAATTATGGATATGATACCAATTGATTTGGAAAAAATAGGAACTACATTGAACTTGGAACGTAATTGGTATGTAAGCAGCAGCCCGGCTAAACTGCAGCACCTTTTTTCTGAACTGTACGAGGCAAAAGGTATTGAACATGTTGGCTATTTCAGAATTAAAGCGGTTGAATTGCTCTATCATATTGATCAGCTTACACAGACTAACGGCTGTGATTTCAAATACTTTGACAGAGGGCAAATTCAAGCGACAAAAGAGATTCGTAATTATCTTGTGACACACCTGGAGCAAAAAGTTTCTTTGGAAAAATTGACCCGAAATGCCCACATCAATCTTTCACTCTTTCATATGGTATTTGCCCAGATTTACGGCGATACACCTTATGCCTATCTGAAAAAATATAAGATGAATTTGGCTGCCGGACGTCTTTTGGACAGTAACCAAAAAATCGGTGATATAGCTGTAGAATTCGGATACAGTAATGCCAGCAAGTTAGCTAAGGCTTTTCAATCTGTTTATGGAGTTCTGCCGAAAGACTATCGCAAAGGATAAAAATAATCCACGAAGAAATACAGAATATTTATGACGCTATGAAACTCCGCAACATTTCGCTTTCCTTCAAAAATATATTTGCAAAGCCGCTTCTGCTTTTGGAGGCACTGTTTGTTCCGAGCGTCATGCGTTCTGCCGCGATTGCAGAGGAACTTTCCGCATCAGCGGTTACAAGAGGCATTGATAATCCGGAAAAGAGAACTTCTTTTTTGTGATCTGCAAAACCTTAGTACTAATGTGCACATAAGATACCCTAAAAAACAAAATATATGTTTGGGCTATTTCCGGTAGCTGTTATGAGGGATGGAGTAGAAGCAAAATTGAAAAAGCATTAAGATGTGTGGTGGGGTTAGAAGAGACTAACTTCACCACATATTTTATAAAAAGGAGGTCTTGGCTATGGCAAGTACGAAATCAAAGAAAATAAAGCCGAAAACGGGGTTGGCGCGGTGTATGGAATTAGCTTCGGACAGGAGAGGGCTTATTTTCCTGTCTGCGCTTCTTTCGTCGTTGGCTGCGATTGCGTCATTTATCCCATATGTTGCGGTTTATTTTATTATCTGTTCCATCATTTGGGTGTACCCTGATTTAGGACAACTGGATGTTTTAACCGTGATGGGTTACGGCTGGATGGCTCTGGCGGGAATTGCCGCCAACATTCTGTTGTACTTTCTGGCTATTTTAAATTCTCATATGGCAGCTTTCGGAACTCTTTATAAGCTGAAAGTCAATTTCGCAAATCACATTACAAAAATACCTTTGGGTTATCATCTGACAATTGGCAGCGGACGCTTACGCAAGATAATGGATGAAAACATTGAGAGCATAGAGGGCTTCATTGCTCATCAGTTCCCGGACTTTGTAGCCTCTGTCACGGCACCTGTGGTTATGGTTATCCTGCTGTTTGCGGTGGATTGGCGTTTTGGTCTGGCATCTCTTGCCGGCATTATCCTTGCCTTTTTCGCCGAATTTGCCGGTTACGGAAGCGGTGCAATGAAAGAAAATATGGGTAAATATCAGGCTGCTTTGGAAGATATGAGCAGCGCATCCGTGGAGTATGTCCGTGGTATGCCGGTAGTCAAGGCGTTCAACCAGACTGCTTCCTCGTTCAAGCGTCTAAAGGATGCAATCAGCGGATACACGGAATGGGTTCTTAAGTTTTCACTCGGCTGGCAAAATTGTATGCCTGCTTTTACGGCCATTATTAACAATATCTATTTAATTCTAATTCCGGTTGCTATCTTGATTGGCTCTGACACGACAGATTATAAGAGTTTTGTCATGACCTTTATTTTCTATCTGCTGTTTGTTCCGGCCGTTGCCGGAGTGTTGAATAAAATCATGTATATTTCGGAGTCGTTCATGCAGATTAATGGGAATGTTGCCCGCATGGATGAAATTCTGAATATCGCACCCTTGCCGGAAACTGCACATCCCGGGAAACCTGATAATGATGATGTAGTATTTGAAAATGTCAGCTTTTCTTATACTGGTGACGCCAGAGAAATGGCTCTTGCACAAGTATCTTTTGCTGCTAGGCAGGGGCAAATCACCGCTATTGTTGGTCCGTCCGGAGGCGGCAAAAGTACTATTGCAAGCCTGATTTCCCGTTTTTGGGATGTAACCGAGGGTCATGTGAGAATCGGCGGTGTTGATGTGCGTGAATTAACACTGGATGATTTAATGCACCGTGTCAGTTTTGTATTCCAGGATATTTTTCTATTCAAGCAGAGCATTTTGGATAATATTCGTATGGGCAATCCTGGTGCAACCGAAAATCAGGTAATGGAAACGGCTAAAGCGGCTCAATGCCATGATTTTATTTCCAAACTCCCGGATGGATATCATACTGTTGTCGGCACAAAGGGCATCCATCTCTCTGGCGGCGAGCGTCAGCGTATCGCTATTGCCAGAGCTATGATTAAAAATTCCCCCATCATTGTCTTAGACGAAGCAACCGCTTTCAGTGACCCCGAAAACGAATATTTGATTCAAAAAGCATTTGAAAAATTGATGCAGGGCAAAACGGTAATCATTATTGCACATCGGCTTTCTACCATCCGTAATGCAAATAAGATTATTGTCATGGAAAAAGGGCATTTGGTCGAGGAAGGCAAGCACGATGAATTGGTGGCCGCAGGTGGCCGTTATGCAAAGATGTGGGCTCACTATACCGAAGCGGTCGATTGGAAAATTAATACCGGAAAGGCGGTGTAACATATGGATAAACTGCAAAAAATATTCTTCTTATCTGATAAAGGCTATAAGGATTTAAAAAAGGCAATTATTGCCTGCACGATTACGAACTTAGCCATGCTTCTTCCCTTTTTTGTAACGGTCATGATTTTCAGCGAACTGCTTAATCCCTTGGTTGGCGGCATAGTGCAGTGGAGCCGTATTTGGATGCTTTGGGGTGCAGGTATTGTATCTGCCGTTTTGGTGTTTCTGGCTGCTAAAAATGACTATCGTAAAACCTATATCGCATCGTATCAGGAGTCTAATACCACCCGTCTGCGGATTGCAGAACATCTCCGTAAGCTTCCGATGAGTTTTTTTAATACAAAGGATCTTTCGGAACTGACTACCAATATGATGGCTGATTGCAGCAGCATGGAGTCCATGCTGAGCAGTACGATTCCTCCGCTGATTGCCAATTTTATATCTGTTACACTGACCTGTATTATGCTGGCTTTCTTTGACTGGCGGCTGGCTGTATGTGTGTTCTGCACTCTCCCTGTTGCGTTCTTCATTATTTGGCTGAGTAAGAGTCGTCAGAAAAAATTATTTGAAAAGCAGGCAGCTGCAAAGCTTTCTGCGTCCGGTCAGGTGCAGGAATATCTGGAGGGTATTAAAATTATTAAGTCCTGTAGCTTAAGCGGCTCGCATTTTGCCGCCCTGGACAAGGCTCTCCTGGCAATGAAAAAGATTGCCGTAAAAGTCGAGATGGCGGTTGGTGTATTCATTTCCAGCGCCAGCATGATTTTACAGGCCGGTACAGGTATCACTATTTTTGCAGGCACATTATTGTTAATCAATGGGAAAATTGAGTTACTTCCGTTACTAATGTTCCTCTTAATTGTCACCCGCATTTACGGGCCTATTCTAGCCGTATTGTCCCAGCTCTCCACCCTGTTGAATTTGAACGTTGTAACAGGACGGATGCGTACTCTGCTTACATCGCCTGGGATGGAGGGAACTGCAAATACCATTTCGAACTGCGATATTGAATTAGAGAATGTGACTTTTCGCTACAACACGGAAGATGTTATTAAGAATGTGACTTGTAAGATTTTGCAAGGCAGTGTTACCGCATTGGTTGGTCTCTCCGGAAGCGGCAAAAGTACAATTTCCAAGCTAATTGCACGTTTTTGGGATGTTCAGAAAGGAACCATACGTGTAGGTGGGCAGGATATTTGCTTGATGGAGCCTGAAAGTCTGATGAAATATATGTCGTTTGTATTTCAGGATGTAACTTTGTTTAACGATACCGTATGGAACAATATCAAAATTGGCAATCCCAATGCGACGAACGAACAGGTTACGGCTGCTGCAAAGGCAGCATACTGTGATGAATTTGTATGCCGTATGCCAGACGGCTGCCAAACTCTCATGGGAGAGAATGGAAGCACATTGTCCGGCGGCGAACGTCAGAGGATTTCAATTGCCCGCGCCTTGTTAAAGGATGCACCGATTATTCTCTTGGATGAGGCCACAGCATCACTTGATCCGGAAAATGAAGTCTTAGTTCAGAGGGCGATAGCAAAGCTGGTAGAAGGAAAAACTGTCATTATGATTGCCCACCGTTTGCGTACAGTGGTGAATGTGGATCAAATTCTTGTTTTGGATAATGGCAGACTTGTGGAGCAGGGTACTCACGCAGATTTGATAAAAAGAAATGGCCTGTATCAAAAATTATACCATATCCAGCAGGAAAGTATGGGGTGGGCGGTTTAAAGAGTGGAGCGGATGAAACTCCATGCATCCGGTTAGGATTACGTGGAAGCCCTCCTTGTATAGACGGCTGGAAAGTCTACGGTTTTATTTATATTTTTGTGCTTCGGCTTTCTTGAAAAATGTTTTTCATTATTGTTTTTTCTTCCCATTTTCGTCGTTATCATCTTAGATCACAACATATTAATCTTATTATATATTTTAAACCTAATCACACCCAATCCCTTGATTTGGAATAAATATGTAATTTTTTGATTAATAATGTTGATTTTTTTGGAAAAGTATGTTAATATATGTCATATAATAACTTTGAACCGCCGATATCAATGTTTTTCTCTAAAAGAAAGAAGAAAGTAGAGCTGTCGGAAAGGAACATATCCTGGCAGATACCGAAGATATCATTAATGAGATTTGGGTACAATTAGTAGACATAAATTTTCCTCCGTGTAGTAGTATATTGTTTGCTTTCTCCTTACTATTATACCGCTACCGGAGAAAAATTTATATATATCAAGTAACAAAAATACAGTAAAATCAATGGGTTCAGGCGTTTTGCAAATACCTATGGTCTATATTAAACAAAGGAGGTCAAGTGTGAAATCAAAATGGCTGAAAAGGGTAAATTTAACAAACCATAATAAAAATTATGATTATTTACCAATATTTGCACATCATCAATCATATGTAATCTTCAAATAGAGGCAGATTCTTTTATGGGTCTGCAAGCCCC
>JAATEU010000473.1 GCA_015655565.1 Clostridiales bacterium | reverse complement strand
GGAGTGGTTCTATAATTTCCTTAAAAGCCACATAAGCATGCAGTCCGCCTACATTCTGGTGACTCTTAATTCCCGCTGATTTCCCAAGGCCGGTTTCAATTACGTCAGGGTAAATAGTGCCCTGAACCAGGAAATCCACGGTTCCGATTTTCTTTGCTTCCTCTTCAAATACACGGATAAATTCTTCCCCGATAATTTTTCTCTTGGCCTCCTGTGCCGAAACACCTGCTAATTTATCAAAAAACCTCTGTTGGGCATTTACGCGGATAAAGTTGACATCAAATTGCTCCGTAAATACCTTTTCAACCTCATCGCCTTCATTTTTACGTAACAGGCCATGGTCTACGAAGATACAGGTTAACTGTCTGCCTACCGCCTTACTGATCATGACAGCTGCAACAGAGGAATCTACCCCGCCGGATAAAGCACATAAAACCTTTTTACCGCCGATCTTTTCCTTTAAGGCTTTAATGGACTGTTCCGCAAAGGAATCTATCTTCCAGTCTCCGGCGCAGCCGCATACCTTATACAAAAAATTGTGAAGCATCCTGGTTCCTTCCTGGGTATGGACAACCTCAGGGTGGAACTGCACACCATATAAATTCTGTGACGGTTTCTCTACGGCAGCTGCCGGACAGTCGCCGGAATGAGCAGATATGGTAAAGCCCCCGGGTAATATTTCAATGTAATCCGTATGGCTCATCCAGCAGATTGAGGTTTCCGTTACATCTTCAAATAACTTTGAATTTTTCTTCACCGTCACCTCTGTTTTACCATATTCCCTGACAGGAGCCTTGGAAACCTTGCCCCCCAGCAAATATGTCATAAGCTGGCATCCATAGCAAATACCTAAAACCGGAATACCTAAATCAAATATCTCTTTATCGCAGGCAGGCGAGTCTTCTGCATATACACTGGCCGGACCTCCTGTAAATATAATACCCTTGGGATTAATTTCTTTTATTCTTTCAAGACTTGTGCTGTAAGGCAATACTTCGCAATATACGTTACATTCCCTTACCCTTCTGGCAATCAACTGATTATATTGACCACCGAAATCCAAGACGATTACAATTTCCTTATCCACTCGTTTATCCTCCAATAGATTCATTGTTTCCCAGTATCGTATTTAAATTAGAATGTATAGCCTATTTTACAACATTTTTTTTATGAACACCAGTACAAAATAATTTATTATTATATCAAAATCTGTGCAACTTATCTATATTTATACTACTTCGTCATTTAGCCGTTAAAAGTCCGTTAAAAGCCTTTAAAAACTTTAATATGTCTTACACTAAAGTAATATATATGAAAATATATTATTAAGACATTACTTGGCGGATATTGGCCTTCACCTGCGGTTTTCGGCAATTTCCGATCAGTTATATAATTCAATGGATTATATTAATAAATGGAACAGTTACAAAATACAAGATTTATTCTTGTATAAGCTGCAGCCTGTTCCATAAAAGATAAAGCATATTTAAATGAACACATTAATTTAATTCATCCAGTGTCTTATAATATGAAGGCAGAAATTCCTCTATAAAAATATCCGCTTCCTTAAGTTCCATTTTATGCAAGGTTTCCGTAAGGCTCTTTTTTGCACTGGCAAATTCCGTATTCCCCGCCTTCTCTTCCTGAATACACTTGATTAGGGCCGATAACTTATCTGCCGCTTTGACCAGTTTCCATATATATTCCTCTTCTTCATGGGGAAAGAATATGGATTCATAGGACTCTCTTATATCCTCCGGCAGCATATTTAATAAATGTCTGGCCGCAATCATCTCGATCTCTTTAAAAGCGCCATATATCCCTTTATTATAATATTTTACCGGAGTCGGCATATCCCCTGTTATGATCTCCGTGGAATCATGATACAATCCGATTAAGGCGGCTCTTTCCGCATTCAGGACATTATGCAGGCGTTTATTGCTTATGACAGCCAGGGCATGAGCCAGAATACTTACCTCCAGAGAATGTTCCGAAATATTCTCCGCCTGGGAATTCCGCATAAGGGCCCAGCGTTCAATATATTTCATTCTGGACATCATAGCAAAAAAATGACTTTGACTTTCCATTATAACTCCAATCTGCTCTGTTATATTTAATTTGAACTCCAGAACGTGTTTATATTATCCGCTAAATAACCTCTAATCTATCCTTTTGATACTCTTTCAGCTGCCTTTTAATATATATTCCGGTATAAGAATTCTTGTTCCCGGCAATTTCCTCCGGCGTACCCTGCGCAATAACCATTCCGCCCTTATCTCCGCCTTCCGGCCCCAGATCAATGATATAATCCGATGTCTTAACCACATCCAGATTGTGTTCAATCACTACCACAGAATTGCCGCCTTCGGATAACCTTCTTAAAATCTCAATTAATTTATGGACGTCGGCAAAGTGTAAGCCGGTGGTCGGCTCATCCAATATATAGATTGTCTTGCCGGTGCTCCGTTTGCTGAGCTCGGTAGCCAGCTTAATTCTCTGGGCTTCGCCTCCGGAAAGGGTAGTGGAGGGTTGTCCAAGCCTGATATAAGATAACCACACATCATAAAGCGTTTCAATCTTCCTGCGGATGGAGGGCATGTTTTCAAAAAACTTCATTGCTTCTTCCACTGTCATATCCAATACATCATAAATATTCTTTCCTTTATACCTGACCTCTAAAGTCTCACGATTATATCGTTTTCCGCCGCATACTTCACAAGGCACATACACATCGGGCAGAAAATTCATCTCTATT
>JAATEU010000415.1 GCA_015655565.1 Clostridiales bacterium | reverse complement strand
TGACGGCTTATCTGGAGTATTCGGGCGGAGCCACAGGGGTATTCGTCACTACAACAGGTGATGCACCGGGTACGAACCGGTCTGAAATTACCCTGGAAAGGGGTAAGCTGGTGTGTGAAAATGATAAACTAACTTTATTTCAGCTGGAAATCAATGAAAGGGAATACTGCTACAGTACAACGGAAGGTTTTAAAAAGCCGGAAGGACATTTTGTTACGGTGGAGACGGATGGCAAAAACCCGCAGCACGCAGGTGTTTTAAATGCCTTCGCCGGGAAAATACTTTATGGAACCCCGCTTGTTGCGGAAGGGATTGAAGGAATCCATGGGTTAACCTTATCCAATGCCATGCATTTATCCGGCTGGTCAGGTAAACCGGTAGAAATACCCTTTGATGAAGAACTGTTCTTAAAGGAATTAAATAAACTTCGTGCAGCTTCCAAATTTAAGAAAAATGTGAAGGAAGCTGTTTATAATACGGAAAGCAGCTATGGCTCCAAAGTACAGGATGTGAGCCAGGGCTGAAAAAAATAATATTAAGGAAGGAATGCATATACAGAGCCTTTTAACCGATTTATTTTGACAATAGAATGCGGGCAGCATGTATTCGATTATAAGGCGGTGTTGTATATGGCAGTATCGCAGGCCTGCCTGCGGTATGCAATGGGTGTAAATATGAAAGCGGCAATTGTAGGGTGCGGCAGTATTGCCAGGGTGCATGCCGGATGCATTCAAAGTTCTGATAACCATAGTCTGGCTGCCTTTGCAGATACCATAACGGAAAAAGCGGACAGCTTTGCAAAACAATATAACGGTCATGCTTATCCGTCGTTGGAAGAAATGCTGGAAAAAGAAGAAATAGATGTCCTTCATATCTGTACGCCCCATTATCTTCACGTTCCAATGGCAGTTTATGCATTGGAACGCGGGGTTCATGTATTTATGGAAAAGCCGCCGGTTATCTCAAAGGAGCAGTTAGAACAACTACAGGCGGTTCATACCGGTAAAAAAATGGGTATCTGTTTCCAGAACCGGTATAATCCCAGCGTAATTCAGGTAAAAAAGCTCATAGATTCCGGAGAAGCCGGCAATATAAACGGAGCAAGGGGAATTGTGACCTGGAGCCGTTCCAAAGTTTATTACACCGGAAGCGGATGGAGAGGCAATCTGGCTGCGGAAGGCGGAGGTGCTTTAATTAATCAGTCCATACATACCTTGGATTTATTAGCGTATTTTTTAGGAAAACCCATATCGGTGGATGCAACCATGGCTAATCATCATTTAAAGGGAGTAACCGAAGTGGAGGATATGATGGAAGCCTTCCTTTGCTTTGAAGGAGATAAAACGGCCTGCTTTTATGCTACGACAGCTTATTGCTCGGATGTACCGCCCCTTATTGAGCTGTCCTGTGATAATATGACCATACGGATCGAGGATTTGGAAGTAACCTGCTATTATAAAACAGGGAAAATGGAAAAGCTTCCTGTCCGGCGCATGGAATGCTTAGGGAAAAGCTACTGGGGTGCGGGCCACAGGGATTGTATAGCCGATTTTTATGACAGCATAGAAAAGAAGCGTCCATTTTCGCTTGACCTTAAAGGCTTAAATGAAACAATATTACTTATGCTTGGAACTTATGAATCTGCCAGGACAGGCAGGGAAATCATGATACATGCCTGATGGAAACTGGATAACAGTTAAAATTTAACGGGAAAATATAGAATCGGAAAGGGGCAATTATGTTAGAAAAGACAAGAATTACAGGATTTGCAGATGAAATCCATACGGATATCCGGATACAGGTTAAGTTATTACAGGAATTGGGTATTAAATTCCTTGAGTTTCGGAGCGCAAATGGAAAAAATGTAGCGGAATATACCCTGGAGGAAGCAGCAGAACTTAAGAAATTCCTAAGGGCAAATTCTATTAAGGTCTCAGCGATTGGTTCCCCTGTCGGGAAAATTATGATTACGGAGGATTTTGAACCTCATTTTGAAACCTATAAAAAAGTAGTAGAGATTGCAAAATTAATGGAAACTCCATACATCCGTATCTTCAGTTTCTTTATTCCGGAAGGAGAAGACCCGGAGAAGTATCAGGATGAAGTATTTGCCAGGATGAAGCGCCTGATTGATTATGCGAAAGGGCAAAATCTAATTCTGCTTCATGAAAATGAAAAAGATATTTATGGGGATACAGCCTCCAGATGTTTTAATTTATTTGAAAAATTTTACGGGGAACATTTTAAGTGTGCCTTTGACTTTGCAAACTTTGTCCAGTGCAGGCAGGATACCCTCAAAGCTTTTGAACTTTTAAAACCATATGTGGAATATGTCCATATTAAGGATGCTGTTTTTAAAACCGGAGAGGTTGTGCCGGCCGGTGAAGGTGATGGTAATGTCAGGGACCTCCTAAGCAGGCTGGAAGAGGAGGGGTATGCCGGATACTTAAGTTTAGAGCCGCATTTAGCAGAATTTGCCGCACTTAAGACTTTGGAAAAGAATGTAATGCAACGTACCCTTACGGATGGGGAAGCAGCCTATACGATTGCTTTTCATGCCTTGATGAAGATATTAAAGCAGGGATAAGTATAACTAAAAAATATATGAACAATAATGAATTGATGGGCATATGTTATCCTAGATATAATGCCGGGAGGAAATTCATTGTTATCCTGTTATCTGTTAGTAAAAGAAAATATATTAAAAAGGGATTTGTTTTATAAAGAGCGTAGTATCATAACCTTTA
>JAATEU010000304.1 GCA_015655565.1 Clostridiales bacterium | reverse complement strand
TAAAAAAATTTTATAATTTCATGGAACCATAAATTTAATAACCTCGTCTAATTATTGTAAAAGCACTAAGAAAGGAGGCCGTGAAAGCAGTGGAAGTTATTTCTCTTTCGGGTACAGGGAGGGAATAATAGATTTGAAAATAATACAATCAATAGAAGATAAATAGTTAAATAACTTAAGAAAAAAAATAAATTAAAATAGGAAAGGTGAGGTATTATTTTATGATAAGAATAAAATTAGCAAAGGCTGTTATATTAGGTGTGTGTATATCTGCTTTATCCACCGGAGTGGTATTGGCTGAAACCGGTGGTGGTGGAGCTGGAACTGCATCCCAGGAGACTGGTATTGACAGTGATTTATTAAAGCTACAAAGTGAAATTGACCAGTATGTATTTGATGATCATTTAGAAGAAATTGAGGATATGGGATTTAAGGTTACCCATACCGGTCCTGTTGATAATTATGTTGAGATAGGTATTACACCATATAATGATAAAAATGCAGATTATTTATATGAAATTTTTGGCAAAGATAATGTCAAAGTTGTTGAAGGCGAAGAAGCGGTTTTATTTACTGCAACCGATGCTGCTCCTGATGCCGCAGTATCAACCGATGCCTTGAAAGATGCCGTAAAGACCACAGATGTGGATGATTCAAAAGGAGCATCGGAAGATGTAAAGGCGGAAGTTGTAAGTATAGCAGAAAATATTCCGGTTGACGCAGAAACAGGAACAAGAAACAAAATATTACCTGTAGCAGGGATAGCAGGTGTAGCAGTATTACTTAGCGGTGCAGTAATTATGGCTCAAAAGAAGAAAAACTCCAGATAACAGTAAATAACAATATCTTCCGTCATTTTATGTTTTATGTCATTCTTAAAGGGGCTGTTGAACGCTTTGTTCAGCAGCTCCTTACTGTTTATATCCAAATCAGGTGAATTGCTCTCCTGTTTTTTACTCCGTTTTTTCAGAATCCTGTAAACGGTAATTTTTTGGGCTGGTTTGCATTTAAAGACCTGATGTGGCCGCTGGTCGTCAATACCGAGCAGGAAACCATGCCGTTATCCGCCGCATTAGCAAAATTGCAGGGACAATTTTCAGCAAATTATCCGAAACTTATGGCAGCATCTTTACTTGCACTAAATTTTCTTTCCTGTTTTTGTCCTGTGAGAGGAGACAGCGACGGAATCGTCACCTGATTTTATATTTTGTATTATTTTTCTATATATACACATAATAACTGTAGTTTGTTTGAAAATATAGAATTATGATAGAAAAAAAGTTGAAAGAAAATATAAATAGAGAAAGGATGCCGCATTGATATTCTTTCAACCTGTTTTATTTGTGGCAGTACCGTAAACCAGTTTGCGGTATGCAATGGAGATAAAAATGAAATCAGTTGGTAATGTGCCTGTTGATAAAACCCCGGATAACAGCCTGGCTTTATTAATGGAGGGTTATGAGTTTATTCAGAACCGGTGTAGGAAATATCAATCCGATATTTTTATAACCCGCATATTAGGGGAGAAAGTTATCTGTATCAGTGGGGAAGAAGCTTCAAAATTATTTTATGATAACGAGAAATTTAAAAGAAAAGGAGCCGCACCGAAAAGAGTCCGAAAAACATTATTTGGTGAGAATGGGGTACAGGCCCTGGACGGAAATGAGCATATACACCGGAAGGAGATGTTTATGTCCGTTATGACGCCTTATAACCTGGGCCGGCTTGAAAAACTTACCAAAGATCAGTGGGAAATGGCTGCCGGGAAATGGGAAAATAAGAAAGGCGGTCTGAATCGCCGGCCTTGTGTGAATAAAAATTATATTGTACTTTTTGACGAGGTACAAAAAATAATGTGCAAAGTTGCATGTCAATGGGCCGGTGTTCCGCTTAAAAAGGAAGAAGCGGGTAAAAGGGCCTGCGACTTGGGTAAGCTGGTTGACGGTTTTGGAGGAGTTGGTCTTAGATATTTGGAAGGAAAATATGCACGTAAGAGAACGGAAAAATGGGTCAGGAATATGATTCACCAGATCCGGAATCAGAAGCTGGCGGCAGGGAAAAATACGGCGGCCTATAACATTGCCTGGCACCGGGATCTGAAAGGAAAGCATCTGAGCTCTCAAGTGGCGGCGGTGGAATTGATTAATATTATAAGGCCGATTGTTGCAATTGCTACTTATATTACATTCGGTGCATTAGCAATGTACGAACATCCGGATTGTAAAATAAAACTGGTAATGAATGAAAATCATTATGATCTTATGTTTGTTCAGGAGGTGCGCCGTTATTATCCGTTTACACCTTTTGTAGGTGCCAGGGTAAAAAAAGAATTTGTATGGAATCGTTGTTTCTTTAAAAAAGGCACATTAGTTTTGCTGGATGTTTATGGGATAAACCATGATTCACGTATCTGGAAAAAACCATATGAATTCTATCCGGAGAGATTCCGTAATAAGAATGTGAAACCCTTTGGCTTTATTCCCCAGGGAGGCGGTGACTATTACACAGGACATAGATGTCCCGGCGAAATGGCTACGATAGAAATAATGAAAGCAAGTTTGACTTATTTAGCCGGAAAACTGGAATACAGGGTACCAAGACAGAATCTGAAATACAGCATGGCAAGAATCCCGGCACTTCCTAAAAGCAGATTTATAATTAACAGGGTGAAACGGGTCTGTTAATCGGCAGTTTTATTTATTCTGTTCATGAATAATGAAAACGTAATGAAGAAGGTGCTGTTGCACTAACAATGTCATTAAGTTAAGACATTGTTAGTGCAACAGCCTCTTTTATTTTTTTAAGGTATTGGTAATTACATGCTTACGTAGAGAACAACGATTTGCTGTTTGAATTCGGGTGTAAATGTACGACGGATTTTTGATTCTTCATTTTGAGACATAGGGCATCATCCTTATTTCATTAAGATTATCATATGTGCCCTAAAATTTCTGTCCAGTTAATTATAGCCGATTCCAGTGTTTACATCTTAATTTATAAAAAGATTTGTTTATATAAATTCCATACTATCACTTATTTACTGGTAATGGTTTAATTATGTGTTTTTTTAATTACCTGGTATATAATTATATGATTTTATATGAATAAAATTTTCATGGTTTATCGATTATGTTATAATAATAAAATCAAGGTAATAAAGAAGATATCTTTCGGAATCCGGAACTTTAAAAGAATCCGTATAAGAATTTGTTTCTTGTATCATATTTTTTTAAAAATCTTATTACATTAATAACAATGTTAATTATAATGAATATAACTGCCACGTAGTAACCAATAAAAAATGTTGAAATAAAATACGCCCCTGCTAAACTGATAGGGAAAAAATAAACAGGAAAAAACGTTAAGACTATAACTAATATAAATTGTGCAATAACAGAATATATAAATTGTTTATTTTGTATTACCATAAATTGGATGATAATACAAAATAAATATATTAATGCTATTCGACCTCTATCTTCAAATAAAACATAAATGCCATTTACATCGTTTCTTGTTAATGTAATATTATCTGCAATAAGCTGCTGATACCACTTTAATGGTGTGAATAACAAAGGTAAAATCAAAAAAATAATGGACTGTATTTGCATAGTTTACTCAATATTACAATTCCCTCCTTATTATATAATATTTAGGTGCTTACAAAATGCCACAGCCCGTATAAATACGGGACTTTTTTATTACCAAACAGACCCCCCCTCTTTGGTTTATGGTAAAATAAAAGTACGACCAAAAACTTTATATCCAACATATAAACAGCTTTCTTTGACAGATATTTTTTAAAATTGCCAAAACCAAAATATTTTTGATAATGATAAACCAAAGTTTTTGTTTTTTTTTTGTAACATATATGACCTTAATGAAATTGTTCCGGTTTCTTTTCGAAATCATTTTTATGTATCAACGGGCCGAAACCGTAAATACCCTTTAACTGCATTACTCTGGGCTTTACCAAATCTCTGATGCCTCTAGAATTGCCTGCTTTAAGCAGGATTTTTTACCGGACTTACAATCCGTGTTTGAAAACCTTGTTGAAGTTTCTGAATTGATAAAACAACTTTTGTATTAATATAACATATTTTGTTAATTTTTGCAATGCTTTTCTTGCCTATTTTCCAAGTTTTTTGTCTATTCTACGTCCCATAATTGATGGGTACAGGCAGCAACTTCACCCACCATGCATCCACGGTCCAGCCGCCCCAGGGTTCATCATATTCCCAAAAAGGCTGTTACACTAATTTCTTAGTGCAAAAGCCTTTTTCCGATTGGAGCAACAAGAGCATGAACATGTTTTTTGTTCATGCTCTAATAAAAGCAAGGATTAATTAAAATCCCTGCTTTTATTTTTTTGTCTCACTCAATATTCAGTTTTGCACGAATTCAGATTAAAAATCTTTTTACCAACGTCATTTGAAGCAGAAATTTTCCTGGCAATAAGCCAATCCAACTTAACCATCTCCTAAAAGTTCTGGTAAGAAATTCTTGCTATTTGCAGTTCTGAGACTAAACTGCAAAATCTAAATAGGATACTCCATCAACGAATTCAGTTTATGAATTTATTCATAAAATAAATTTATTTTCTGTATCCGTTAATTATTATTTCTAAATAATTTCTTTTTATACAAAAAATCAAAAGGGAAATCATGGAGAACGTTTGGGGGAATGACAAAAGCAGAGATTATCCATCCCTGCTTTGTCATGTCTCTTTTTAATAAAGCCTGAAATAAATTCAAGCTTTCTTTGCAGTTTTGAGACTTAGCTGCAAATTTTAATTTTATATTAAACGGATACTTCATTTACAATTATTCTTTTATGAAAACTTGTTTCAAAAAGAATTTGTTTTTGGTATCCATTCATTATTATGACAATATTATAAAATATTATTCAAAACATATATAGTAAATTCAAAAAGGGCAATATACATGCTGAATTTATGCAATGTGTTGAAAAATAGTCATCGGATATATAAAAAATAAGCGAAACGATAGAATGAAAAGCAAATAATGCAATAATAAAACCATCCCGCGGTTTCTCCACAGTATGAATATAATCTGGTGTAAAGGTTGCGCCACTCAATAACTATCAACACGCCCATCATAAAAAACGGCATGGACGCATTATCT
>JAATEU010000106.1 GCA_015655565.1 Clostridiales bacterium | reverse complement strand
GTAATCTGTTTATTAAAAGGAGGTGTTAATAATTCGTTTAATCAGGTACGGAAGAAAAAACAGGAAACTATTTTTTTAAGCACAAAGGAAAAAGCAAGTAATAATAAGCACAAAAACAAGAAAAAACAGGAAACTATTTTTTAATGTTTTACCACTGCAACATATTAATACATGAAGCGGATAGCATGATAATTATTAGTTTAAATTACCGGCGCGCGTGGTTCAGCCAGTATACGTTGCAAGCCTGATTTTTATGCTATAACAAAGTAATGATAAAATACAAAAGGATGATACAAGTATGTTTAAGAAATGTAATAATTTTAAATATTTGCTGATATTTGCAATCGTACTGGTTTGTTTACCAGTTACAAGTGCTTTAGCTGCATCTAAGCTGAATTTATATTACTATGGGACGAAACAGAATGTAACCTATACCGGTCAACAAGTTAAGTATACTTATAATGGTTCAACTATTAATATGAAAAATACACCGGGTATTATTATCAATGGTACCTCTTTGGTTTCCTTTAATGATGTATTTGTTAAGTCAGCCATAAAAATGAATTATAAGTATGATGAGGCGAAAGGAAAATTAACTTTATCCCAAAACGGAACGACTTTAGTTCTGACTGCAGGCAGTAAAAAAGCAACTGTCAACGGTAAATCAGTTAGTTTATCCCTGGCACCCCAGAAAGTAAAATTTAAGGATCAGAAGGTTACTAAACTATTAGTGCCGGCAAGATTTGTGGCTGAGACCTTTGGATATAAATATAATTGGAACAGCCAGACCTCAACCGCTTCAATAACATCATCATCAATGCATTTATATTATAACAATAAGAATGTAACCTATTCCGGCACCCAAGGTAAGGTTACTATAGATGGCAAGGCAGTAAGTTTGGGAAGTATGCCAAGTATTATCGTTGATAATACGGCTTTGCTCCGGGCATGGAAAGTATTTAGTGCATCTACCATTGGGGCAAGTTATAATTTTAACAGTAGTGCGAAAGAACTTACATTGTCACTGGAAGATACCGTAATTAAACTCACAATTGGAAGTACAACTGCTAATGTTAACGGCAATTCACGAGTAATGGATGCTGCTCCGCTGGTTGTGAAAAACACCGATACCGGTGAATCTTATGTCATGGTGCCCGGAAGTTTTGTGGCATCTTGTCTGGGATATGACTATACCTGGAATTCTTCAACTAAGACTTCTGTGATTACATCAAGGGCAGCGGAGGATACGAATAATAAGGATGATGAAGATGGTCCTGAACTGGGTGGTGATCCATTGCCGGGTACCGAAGCCCTGAACTGGGGAATTGCAACTGAATTCACGGAGGAATATAACAAAATCAGTAATTTGACCAATACAGCGGAAGTTTCCGAAGATACGGATATAACTGCTAATATATATTCCATATTAAAGGATTCAGCTGCAGGGAGCAACATCGAAGTATATTCCATTCATTCTTATGCACCTTTTAGTAAATCCACTGTAGATATACAAAATCAGATATTGGATTTACACATTAATAATTCATATATAAATAGTGATATTGAAGATTACAGTTTGGACGGCATCTTATCCGATACCGTTTCCGGTACAACCAATTATACGGAGTTGTCAGCGGATATCAGCTTTAATTTAGCGTATCCGAATACAAATTATGAATTATCCATATCAGATGATAAGTGTACATTGTACCTGACGTTATATCCTAACTATTTGACCAATATTACAGCAGGTACGAAAAATGGTAATGATTATGTTCAAATTACAGGAATGAAGGATTTTACAGTTGATTTAACAGAAAATGACAATTTAATTTCTTTACAAATACCGAATGCCATAAACGGCATAGATGAGAAGTATTTAGTAACTGCACTTACTTCATTGCAATCGGTAAGAAGTACTAATATTACAGGGAATACAGCGAGTATTATTCTGGAAAAGTCCGAAACATCGGAGTATACGGTTACGCAGAAGGGTAATACTTATCTGATAACTTTTAATGATGAGAAAGATACAGATGAAAACCAGGATTATGATTTGCAGATTAAGTTGCCGGGTGATATATATTACTCTGATATAACCCATGAGGACCGTTATTATAAAAATCAGATTGCCATTATTTTGCCAGGCGATTATAGGGATTTTTATAACAGCAATGCATTAGAATCCAGTAACAGCGTTGTTAGCAATATATCCGTAAGTTATAAAAACTATAACACGGAAATTGTTATAAGTACGTCAAAGCTGCAAGGCTATAAGCTGACAGATTTAGACGGATATATTGGGGTGATTCTCGGCAACCCCCAAGATATTTATAAGAATATTGTCGTTTTAGATGCCGGTCACGGCGGTACGGATCCTGGAGCAATCCGCAAATTAAATGGTGTCACAATCAATGAAAAGGACATAAACTTTAAAATTATGTATCAATTAACCCAGAAATACTTTAATGCGGATGATTCAGAAATCAAGGCTTATTATTCCAGATATGATAACACTAAGGTGAATTTATATGAAAGGGCAGCTTTTGCGAAAAAGGTTGGTGCAGACTTATTCGTAAGTCTCCACATGAATGCAAATAACAGTTCATCCCCAAAAGGTACTGAAATTTATTATTGCGGTACCAATAAAGCCACTACAGCAAATGGATTAACCAGTAAAATTTTAGCTAATATGTTCTTAAATTCATTGCCTGATAAGATAGGCACGGCAAAAAGATATGTAAGTAATCAAAATTATGTAGTAGTTCGTGAAAATACAGTACCGGCGATATTGATTGAATTAGGTTTTATGTCAAATAGCAGTGATTTAAAGTTAATGACAAATTCAAGTTTTCAAAACAAATCGGCAAAAGCGATTTATGACATATTATGTGATGTATTTAATGCATATCCTACAGGAAGATAAGTTACTAAAAAGGACTTGTTCCATCTACATCTTACCGGATCTAATGCATATTCTACCGGAAGATAAGAGATAAAAAAGCCTGTCACTAAGACTCAAATAAATTTATTGCTTGTTTAAATTAATTTGTCAGTTTGAATGACAGGCTTTTAGAAGATGGAAAAAATTTTAAAAGAAGCAAAAGATTTTAAAAGAAACAAAAGATTTAAAAAGATGCAAAAGATTTAAAAAGATGCAAAAGATAGAAGGTTTAGGCTGAAAAGCTGTAACATTAAGATTAAAAAGGAGCGATAAAATTGATGAGTAACGGCTTTTGGGGTAGTCGTATAAGCTTCTGGAAGGATTTAAGACAAATGATAATTAAAAATAATACAAAATGGTTATGCGGATTTTTTATTCTTTTTATTTTTGGAGTATTCGTTATGGGAACTGACCATGCTGATGCAGCACAAGATAAAACAAGCCCTGCAATTTCTTTAAAAGCTGATAATACGGAACCTACAAACCAGCAGAATATAAAGCTTGAGGTGAAAACAACGGATGCATCCGGAATTAAAGCCTTAAAATGGGCATCCGGAAGTAGAACTGCCGATTATTTTAAGGAATCAGGAAAAACATTAAAATTAAACTCTAAAAATATATCCAGTGTATCTATTACTAAAAATGGGACTTATACCTTTTATGCCATAGATAAAGCAGGAAATGAAAAAATAAATAAAATTACCATAACAAACATTGATACGGCAAAGCCTGCTATTGCCATTAAAAAAAGTACCCAGGATATAACGAAAGGTAATGTGATATTAACATTTACCGTAGGAGAGGAAGGATTAGGAGTTAAGAGCCTGAAATATCTTATCGGCAAAAAAACGGTAGCAGATTTTGCCAATGCCGGAAAAAATATCAGTCTTACTAATACCGAAATTACAAAAGATATTTATAATTATCAATATACCGGTAAACTTACTGTAAAAAGTAATAATACATTTACTTTTTTAGTAGAAGATAATGCCGGCAATAAAACATTAAAAACAGTAACAATTGATAATATTGATAAAACTTCCTCCGATGTTGGTAATCAAAAACTGGAAACGGTTCAGGTTAAAAATATTGATACTACAAAACCAACCCTTACCTTAAATTATTCCGTAATGAATCAAAAAGCAACAATTACATATGTTGCAAAAGATTCGGGCTCCGGTATTTCCAGCATTAAATATTTAAAAGGGAAAATAACAGATGCCAGTTCCGAAAAATGGGATACTACAGCAAAAGATGTAACGCAGGCTGGAAAATTTACGGTTTCTTCTTCCGGTAATTATAGTGTTTTGGCACAGGATTCAGCCGGTAATAAAGTAATTCAAGTAATATATGCTGAATTAGAATTTAAAGCTGTTTGGATATCTTATTTGGAATTTTCAAATTACGGAAAAAATGGATTTACGGAAAAAAGTTTTAAATCTACTATTGACACTATGTTTGATAATGTTGTTGATTTAAAAATGAATGCAGTAGTAGTTCAAGTAAGGCCATATGGTGATGCAATGTATAGTTCATCTTATTTTCCGTGGTCAAAATATATATCAGGTACGCAAGGAGTAGATCCGGGTTTTGATCCTCTGGAGTACATGGTTGAAGCTGCCCATGAGAGAGGACTGGAATTCCATGCATGGTTGAATCCTTACCGTGTAACTACATCAAGCACGGATTATTCTAAATTATCAAAAGATAATCCTGCCAGGATATGGCATGAAGATAATGATAAAACCAATGATCGAAATGTATTGTCATATGGTGGAAACCTATATTATAATCCGGCAATAAAAGAAGTACAGACTTTGATTACAAATGGAGTTAAGGAAATCGTTAAGAACTATGATGTTGATGGAATTCATTTTGATGATTATTTTTATCCAAACTTAGGAAGTAAATATGCAAGTACTTTTGATTCCATGGAATATAAAACCTATGCAGCAGAGTGCAAAGCCAATAGTAAAACAGCTTTATCCATTGCTGATTGGAGAAGAAATAATGTTAATACCTTAGTAAAGAATATTTACTCTTCAATTAAAAAAATTGATTCATCCGTACAGTTTGGCATAAGCCCAGGAGGTTTTATTAATTCTTTATCCAGTGATACGGCATATTACGTAGATTACGAAACATGGTTGTCTTCAGATAAATATATTGATTATATATGCCCACAGATCTATTGGACATTTTCCAATAGCACTTATCCTTTTGATGAGACATTGAAGAAATGGTTATCCTACCGAACAAGTTCCACCGTTAAAATGTATGTAGGCATTGCAACTTACAGAGCCGGTTCAACTCTGGAGTCGGATTGGAAAAATGATTCTAATGTGCTCAAGAAACAAGTTGAATACGGCAGGGATACCGGATTAGTGGATGGCTTTATATTCTTCCGATATGATTTCTTCTATAATAAAGTAACAAAACAAGGTGTTGACAAATTGCTTAAAATTATGTAGTATTTAATATTTTATGTGATTTCGGATATAAATTAAATACAGGATGAAATCTGCAGTAATATCTGCAGTAATAGCTTAAATCATTGTTACAGAAGCAACTGTATTAAACTGCATTATTTTTTCCATAGAAGAAATCACATGGTGAAAGTTTCTTTATGAAGGAGTACAGTTGAAAACCATTCCTGCAACGCTACAGTAACTGTAACGTTGCAGGAATTATTTTTAGTAATTCATATGTGTTACCGCATGTCTGCGTTAAAGAATAGGATTTGATGGAATCCAAAGTGAAAATTTAAGGAACCGAGCATTTATATATTTATTGCACCATTAAGTAAGTGATTAGCATGTCATTTACTTAATGGTGCTTTTCTTATGTTATTGTTTATTGTGGAGACTGCAGGTTTGGAAATGAGATTGTATTTAGTCTGGCAGAAACAGCAAAAGCAAACGCCATGTCATAAACCGGGATGGGACTGCAGACTGGTACAGCCTCCGGAGACTGAAATGCAAGAGCTGCGGTAAGTTACTATACTGAAGTTTCCCCAGCTTTCATGATTCCGTTCAAATACCTGCATCTGAGGTCATTGAAACAGAAACGGATGAAACAGGGATGACTGCCCGGCTGATGTTTCCACCATCTACCGAATGGAGGACAGCTTTTGCGGCAACCTTTTCCTACATAAATGGATAGAAGAATAGCAATTATTGATAAAAAAATAGCAATTTATGAATGGATAAAAATGGTAATAAGTTGTATGATAATATGGTAAATAAAGTTAATTATAATAAATATTTTATTTGGAATCTCAATTTTAGGATAAAGAGATTTTAATTTTATCCTTGCATCTTCTGTTGCAGAATCATAGCACGTGTTCTTAAAGTAAGTAATGTATTTTTATCGAAAAGAAGTGAATTCAAAACAGTAACTTGTTCCTCGGTAAGAATAATTTCATATTTCTGGTTTCGTCTATTACCAGGGTTTGTTCTTGCCATGTGTGATACCTGCCTTTTTGCTTTAGTTTATCACACTAAATCATATACATCAACTGGTTGTTACACTAGTGGTGTTGATTATGAAAAGTTATCACCAGATGATATATGGTTGTTATTAATCTGAAAGGAAACATAATAGAAGGAAATATAAACCATCATCCGATACGCCAACTCATCTCGAACTTTATAAGGCTTTGGGGACATAGGCGTTACAGGAATAGTACATACACATTCACCTTGGGCTACTCAGTGGGCACAAGCTGGGAGATGCATACCTAATATTTAAAAATAAAAACCCTATGCATATTCCAGGCGTTTTATGTAAAAAACCATGGTCCATTTACATGAGGAATGGGAGCTCTTGAAGCTGTTCATAATGCAGTTGTACTTGAACAAGTAGCCAAAATAGCATTTTACACGGAACAGATTAATCCAAATGTACAAAATGTGCCCAAACAATTACAAGATAAACCGGTAGCGTTTATTAAGAAGAATTAACTTTATTTTAGTGATATTGAAATTATTTCTTTTATATTTACCTTTTCAAAGCTGAATATATGCCATTTATGACTTTCATATCCAATAACTCTC
>JAATEU010000502.1 GCA_015655565.1 Clostridiales bacterium | reverse complement strand
TATCTTTCATAAAATATTATTCCGAAATGATTATTGGTTATTTAATCCTGCTACCGACCCGGTTATTACGATTTTACCGGATACTTTTTTCTTACACGGGCTAATGGTAATTATTGCTTTTGTTATTGCAGGCAGCTTAATTCTGTATTTATTTTCACGCAGAAAAAAGAGCCGGCGTTTTGTCAGTAAAAGTTATAAATAATAATGATTTTAATTTAAAAATATCCAATCCCACTCTATAATAATTTTTACTTTTTTATTATTGTTCTTTTTTATTATTGTTCTTATTTATTATTGGTATAAGGCAGTCTTATCCTGAATTCTGTTCCCTCTCCGAGTTTACTGTCCACCTGAATATTCCCATTATAAAGTTCAACGATATGTTTTACTATGGAAAGACCTAAGCCTGTACCACCCTGTTTTCGGGAACGTCCTTTATCTGCACGGTAAAACCGTTCAAATATCCTGGATAAGTGTTCCTTTCCGATTCCGATTCCCGTATCCTTAACACGTATAATCAGTTCATTATCCTCTTCCGTACAACTAAGGGTAATGCTTCCTTCCTCCGTATATTTAATTGCATTGTCTAATATATTAATCAATAATTGTTTCATCCTGTCAGGATTGCAGACAAAAGGTTTCAAATAAGGCTGCGGTTCAAAAATTATCTTTACCTTATCCGTCAGCTTTGGTTCCAACAGCTCAATAACTGAATTTACACATTCATTCATATCAAAAGGAATTGTTTCATATTCCCTTTTAGACTCAATCTCTGATAAAAGGAGAATGTCTTGAATTAAGCTGAAAAGACGCTCTGCTTCTATATCAATTATATCAAGAAATCGGTTTGCAACTGCTTCTTCTTTGATTGCTCCGGTCTTTAAGGTGTCAATAAAGCCCCTGATAGAAGTAAGGGGAGTCTTTAGCTCATGGGTGACATTGGATACAAAATCGCTTCGTATACTTTCCAGCTTTTTAATCCGGGTAACATCATCAATGATTAATAGAACACCAAAATATTGTTTCCCCTCCATACCCAACGGGGTAGCCGTTACACGGATATTCCTCACACTTCCCCTTAATAATGTACCTTCCTGTTCTACGCTGGAATTGCTTTCCCTCACCTGGTCAATGGCATCAAATACAGCCGCATTCCTTAAAATGTTATATAAAGACTTCCCCTGTACCTGCTTATTGACAGGTTTTACAATCTCCATAAATGCCTTGTTATAAAATAATATTTCACTGGCATCATCAATTGCTACAACACCTGCGGTCATACTGCTTAACATAGCCTCCAATTCCGCATTTCTTCTGGTTAAATTATCGATGGTTCCCTTAAGGTTTTCCGACATAACATTAAAAGACTCGGCAAGTTTTCCAACCACAGATTTTTCCCTTGTATAAATCTTAATATTATAATCACCCTCCGAGATGCGCTGGGCCGCTCTTGCGACTTCATTAATAGGCTTTGTTAATAATCCCGTGAAAATAATTGCGGCAAATAGGGCAATAATGAAGCATAATAGAATGGAATAGATAATAGAATCCGCCATTCGGCTGTTTAAATCCTTAAGTTCCGATAACGGAAGGGATATCCGGAGGACTCCGCTAAATCCATCATAATTAACCGGTACCGCACTATATGAGTATTGCTGGCCCATGGTTTCGGAAAAACGGTTTACGGTAACACTCTCACCGTTTAAGGCCCGTATAACCTCTTCACGGGCTTTATGGTTTTCTAAGTGTCCGTCGGTATCCGAGTCTGCATATACCTCACCGTTTACATCAATTATAGTAACCCTGAAATTATATTTTTCAGCATATTTGTTTACAAAGGTTTCATAAGCCTGGAAATCGTTGAATTCTTCATTCGAAAAAATATCCGCTACTAATTTTGCCTGGGTCAGATAATAATCCTGGCTTTGCTTATAAATAAATTTATAACCTTTACTCCAGAAAATAAATGTGGAAATGCCGATAGCAAGCAATATAATAGCCAAATAACTGAAGAATAACTTCTTATGCATATTGAAATCCTCCCTTATGCAAATTTATACCCCATACCTCTTACTGTTTTTATATATATGGGATGACTTTCATCCTGTTCAATCTTTTTTCTTAAGTTGCTGACATGAACATCCACCGTTCTGTTTTCTCCAATATAATCATATCCCCAGACTTTTTCCAGTAAATTATCCCTTGTAAATACAATGCCGCGGTTTTTTGCCAATAAATATAATAATTCAAATTCTTTATAGGCTAATTCCACCGGTACGCCATTAACCGATACCGTTCTTCTTGCACGATTAATCTCCAGATAATCGATTACAATTTTTTCTTCTTTCTCAGCTTCCTCCGTATCAAAACTGTTTCCACTTCTGCGCAGGACTGCTTTAATTCTGGCTAAAAGTTCATGAACACCAAATGGTTTGACCAGATAATCATCCGAACCGACTTCAAGTCCGACAACCTTACTGATTTCATCTCCCTTTGCCGTCAGGAAAATAACCGGTAAGGTACGTAAGGCTTTATTTGCCCTGATTTTTCTTAATACTTCTATGCCGTCAATTCCGGGCAGCATCCAATCCAGCAAAACAATATCAATTTTTTCTTTTTCCAGTATTTCAAGGGCACCTTCACCGGTATCCGCCTTAATTACACGATATCCGTCACGTTCCAAATTATAAGCCAGCAATTCCAAAATGTGCTCTTCATCATCTACCGTTAATATAGTTTTCATTTTTACACCCATTGTATACCGCAAACTAGTTTGCGGTACTGCCACAAATATAACAGGTTGAAAGAATCTGTATATGGCATTCCCTTTCTCTAATTATTTTCTCATCCGGCCTTAACTTCCGTCCGCCCGCTTTTACGGGCCCATAAATCAGGTGATAATCAGCGCAAAGCTTTATGGAAGCTATTATCCAAGCGCTAAATCACCTGTAATAATAAACATAATCCATTCTGCAATATTGGTTGCATGGTCTGCCATTCTCTCTAAATATTTAATAATCATAAGATAACAAATACATTGCGGAACCATTTTAGGGTCGTTCTGCATGGTCTCTGACAATTCTTCCGTTATCTTATGAAAGTATCCGTCCACCTCATCATCTGAAGTGATGATACCGGAGGCTTTTTCTAAATCCGCCTCTACAAAGCTGTCAATTGTATCAATTACCATTTTCTTCGTTGCACTGATCATATCGGATAAGTTTTTTGGTGCCGTTATTTTTGGCAATTTACTTAAACGGATAATATATTCGGAAATGTCTGAACACTGGTCTGCTATTCTTTCTATATCCGTAATTATTTTCATGATAGAAGTGATTTTTCTTAAATCCGTCGCCAAAGGCTGCTGCTTTGCAATAATATTAATACATTCCCGTTCTATGAGCAGCTCCAGTAAATCTATTTCATCATCCCGGTCAATGATTTTTTTTGCAGTTCCTACGTCGGTATTATCCAAGGCAAGAATCATTTCATTTGTGGACAATTCCAATATACTGCCCATTTTTATTACTTTATTATTCAATTCTTCAAGTTGTGCAATAAAACTTTGTCTCATCATTAACTGGCTCCTTACTGCCTGCTATAGGCTTTCACTTTTCTATTAGCTCCCATTGCATATATTATTAATTTCATAATAAATAGTTTTTTCATTTTTTTCAAGTATTATTTAACCAAATCTGCCAGTGATATAATCCTCAGTCTTTTTATTTCTTGGTTTATTAAATATCTGTTCCGTCTCACCGTATTCAATTACTTCACCAGTTAAAAAGAATGCCGTTTTATCAGAGATTCTACCGGCCTGCTGCATATTATGCGTAACAATAATTATGGTATAGTATTGTTTTAATTCTGTTGCAAGATCTTCAATTTTTAACGTGGATATGGGATCCAGGGCTGAGGTTGGTTCATCCATAAGAATTACCTCAGGTTCAATGGCTAAGGTTCTGGCAATACAGATTCTCTGCTGCTGTCCGCCTGAAATAGCTAAGGCGCTTTTCTTTAATTTATCCTTTACTTCCTCCCATATTGCTGCCTGTTTTAAGGATTTCTCCACAATTTCATCCAAAACATTTTTCTTTCGGATTCCATGAATTCTAGGGCCATATGCCACATTATCGTAAATACTCATCGGAAATGGATTCGGCTGTTGAAATACCATTCCTACCCTGGTTCTAAGCCGGATTGCATCCATATCTTTATAGATATCCACCCCATCCAGGGTAATATTACCTGTAATCTTAACACCTTCAATCAAATCATTCATTCTGTTAATGGTTTTTAAAAAGGTTGATTTACCACATCCGGAGGGTCCGATAAACGCGGTTATTTTTTCTTTCGTTATTTCCATATTTATATTTTTTAAGGCTTGGAAGTTACCGTAAAACAAGTTCAAATCCGATACCGTAAATTTTGTTAAGTCACTCACCTTGTTTCCTCCTGTTTTAAATCCTTTTATCAAACTCCCTTGGCATAATCGGAACTGCCTTCCCATATGATAATGCTTTATATTTAATTCGTTCCTTTATTTCTTAAAAATAATTTTGTTACCATTTTAGAGGCCAAATTTAAGGAGATTATTAATACAAGCAAAACAACCGCTATAGAGCTCGCTGTTGCTAAATCTGCCGTTTCTTTAATTAACCAATACATTTTCGTTGTAAGGGTTGCAGCACCTGCCTTACTTCCGACTAAAGCACCGGGTATCTGCGCAACGGTGCCGGCAGTCCATATCAAAGCAGCTGACTCTCCTACAATCCTTCCTATACTCAGAATAATTGCTACCAATATTCCGGGTAAAGCACCAGGTAATATAATTTTGCTTATGGTCTGCAGTTTCGTGGCTCCCAGGCCGAAGGAAGATTCGCGGTACGCTTTAGGAATCTCCTTAAGGGCTTCTTCGGTTGTCGATATGATAGTAGGAAGCAGCATAATGCTTAACGTCAAGGAACCGGCTAATACGGAATATTCCATTTTAAAAATCTGTACAAATACAAGCATACCAAATAATCCGTATATAATGGAAGGTATTCCTGCTAAATTCTGTATGGCAAAACGGATTATATTTAAAATCCGGCCCCGTTTTGCATACTCATTTAAGTAAATGGCAGAACTGATTCCAACAGGTGCCGCT
>JAATEU010000419.1 GCA_015655565.1 Clostridiales bacterium | reverse complement strand
CCGCTCCGTTGTCTATGCGCAGAGATGGTATATGTGGTTTTCGCGCAGTCTGAAGTTGGCCCGAAGTGAATGTGAATCGGAGGAAAATGTTGTATAATAGAAAACAATAAATTGGTTCGGATTATTTATATGAGCTTAAGAAACGGGGTGACACTGTGGCAAACATTCTGATGATAAACGTGCCTTACGCCGGGCACATAAACCCAACTTTACCGCTGGCCGCTGAATTGGTAAAGCGAGGCCATTCGGTTGTATACATCAATTCGCCTGCATTTAAGGATGAAATTGAGGCAACCGGCGCTGAGTTCGGATTTTCCCGGAGGGCTGTCGGAACAGCAAATAAAGATGCGTTGCTTCAAAGCGGCTTTCAATACGGCAATGCAGCATACAGACAAGTTTGATTTGCTGATTTATGAGATGTTCTTCTATCCCGGAAAGGTTATTGCGGAGAGGTTGGGTATTCCTTGCGTGCGGCAATTTTCACAGC
Source organism: Clostridiales bacterium (assembly GCA_015655565.1). Lineage (GTDB taxonomy): Bacteria > Bacillota > Clostridia > Lachnospirales > Lachnospiraceae > Anaerocolumna. The sequence continues at coordinate 5,781 of JAATEU010000419.1, read as the reverse complement.
CTGCATGGAATTTAGAAACGGTCCGCGATGCCAGTGCAGTTTGGAAGCTTACCTGCAAGCTGATCGACATGCAGGTGATGGGAAAGAGAAATGCCGCCGAGATGGGAATGCCCGGGAAAACGCTGATTGATTCTGTACTCAACGGCAGGCCGGAGCTGAATGTGGTGTATGTGCCGAAGCTGTTCCAGCCAAAAAGTGAGAGCTTTGACGAGGGTTATGTTTTTGCCTGTCCGCCCATGGAAGCAGCGGTGACTTCCCATGCGAAAATTCCATACGATGCTATATCGTATCTTCTCGCACTCTAAGCCGAGTTTTGTTAGCGCAGACAGGACATAATATCCATTCTGCTTCATCCATTAAAACACCCCACTATCGTGTTACATTAACAATGTATTGATTACAGTAAAATCATCATTCTGCTTTTGTATTTTGCACAGTTCTTCCTCGGTGTATTTTACTTTGAGTTTACCACCGCAATCAGGGCATTTCTTCAATTCAGGCTTATATTCTTTTTGGCACTTGTCGCAGTATTTTTTCATTTCATACCTCCGGATGTTTTATCAAACAGATATTGCGCTATCCTTTTAGTTTACACTTCGATATACTAAATGCTTATAATCCACCCATAAATGCCAAGGATATACTATTACTCAACACATGGATGATTATGGGAATTGTGATATTTTTAGTTTTATAATAAGCAATGGCATAAGATAAACCAGTAGTAAAAATTGGTAATACATTTGCGAACCCTTCTGCGCTAAATGCTTGTACATGAATCAACATGAAAATTAACGAAGAAAGAATAACGCATAAAATACCTGATACTTTTTGTGAAACCTTGCCAATGAGTATAATCCTATAAATAATTTCCTCAGTTATAGGACCTAAAATGCCGAGGGCAAGTACGATAAACGGTATGGGGAATATTTTTGTTAATTCAAGTATGGCTTCCGTGTTTCCACCTAAATCCTCCGTACCGAGAAGATATGCAGGTATGGCGGCAATTTGCTGAAAAAGTATTCCTCCGAACAGAGTAGCAGCCAACCAAATACTATTATTTATAAAATGGGTCTTCCAAAGGTTAATGCCTTTTGTGAAATCTGTCCAAAAAACTAAAAAGCCAACAGTACCCAAAACAATGTAGAATATAAGCTGCGGAAACCCCTTGAATATATCAAGACGTGGTAAAATAAGGATAAAAACCAGATACATGATTGCATACCCTATTATTGCAAGGTTGCTTATCATCGGAATTTTATTTTTTTCCTGTATTTCAAACATTCAAACGCCCTCCTAAGAAATTCTAAAATCGGAAAACAAGTTTATCCAATCATCATAACACCGAGAAAATCAGCTAAAAAATGTACTATCATAGGACTCCATAATGATTTCCCCTTGCGATATAAATATCCGAATAGTAGACCAAGCACAAATACAAATTGAGTAACCACTGCTACAATTGGAAACGTGCCGTCCAAATAAAGCTTTATAAAATATGCAGGTAGATGTAGTAATACAAAGAATAAATTAGATACAACATTTGCCTTTCTTTCCGATAAAAATGCTGATAGCGTGTTTAAGCCCCATCCACGGTAAACAAGTTCCTCGACAAATGCAACCATAATGAATGTGGGGAAGTGCTTTAGAAAATTAAAATTTGGATTAACCCACAAACCCCCGTGATTAAAAAGCATCGCTCCCAAATTATATATAATAATAATAGCCACAGTAATTATTAGCGATTTTATGTGTGGCTTATTTCTAAAAAGATTCTTCCGAGTTGTAGGGACATCGTTCGCATATAACCGCAGTAAAACAATTGCAGGGACTGCCCAAACGAAACGGCTAATAAAGTCATATATGTAATTTACCCAACTACCTCCTTGCGCGTCAAAGAGTAGCTTCGTATAGCCCCAAGCATTCGTAACAAGCGTCTACATAAATATAGTCATAATAAGAGAAATAACGACTTTCGCAAGAGTCAAGCGGTTTGTTTTTTGTTGTACATTATTCATGTTTATTCCCTCCGAGCATTATGATAACTAAATCGCAAAGAGTGCTGAATAATTCCGTTACATTACTCTTTATTGGCGGCTGCTCATAAAGAGCAGTATTTTTGAAAAGCATGTCATCAAATAAAATTCCGTCACAACTGGCAGAAATAAAAGAGGCGATTTTTTCCAATGGCATAATCGGCTTGAAATATCCTGTTTCAACCTGTTTCATGGCAAATGCTATTGCAGATTCAAGTGCAAAACGGTTGCTTTCTTTTATGTTAAGCCCTTCTTGTATTTTCTTCCCCCGCTCTGGATATGCCTGATATAGCATTAAAAGCTCAAAACGGATTTTATTAAACAGGCCCGAAGATTCATTTATATACTGTGCAAGACATAAGAATGCCTGACGCATGACTTCTTCCGGTTGAGATTCTTGGCAAAAGATGGCTTCTAATTTATCTCTATAATCAATGTTAGAAAACGAACGATTGTGAACAGCTATAATAATGTCGTCTATATCATTAAAATACCGATATATCGCACCCTGACTAAATCCCACTTGGTCAATTACATCCTGCATAGTTACTGCAAATATAGGTTTTTTCGTGAAGACCTTAAATGTGGCATCTAAGATTTGATTTTTTTTAGAGTTCACATATTCCTCGCTCACCTTTGGCACAAAAACACCTCTTGAATATAAATGAAACCTGTTTCATTTATATTTTATATCCCCAACACTCTTTTGTCAATATAAAAATGAATCGTGTTTCATTTTTTATCGAACATCACGGTGTAGGGTAAGCCAGACAGCCGGAACTCCAAAGAGCAGTACCCACATAAACTGAACCAAAATGCCAGACAGTGTATCATTGTGTAAATAAATTGAAATATTTACGGAAATGCTTTGAAGTGTGTACTCATTTATTCGCCGGATAGTGAACTGTAATCTGTAATAGGGTGAAATTGTTATGGAAACAAAAACCGGGCAGTTTGATTTTCGGGCTTTCGGTCAAGCGATAAAAAAGGCAAGGACGGACAAAGGATGGACAAGAGAACAGTTAGGCGGTATGTTAAGCATTACGCCGCGTTATCTTGTTGATATAGAAATGAAGAAGCCTATTATTTATATCTCAATGGGGAGTATAATCAGCAGCAGGATTTTCTGCAAACGGTGCATAAAGTCATTTGGAGGCATGAACTTTTCCGTGATTTTGAACACGGGAAAAATAGACCCCAAAACGCTTGGTCCTTTTCCTCAGAATATCTTCGCTTACTCATTTGTCCCTCAACTTGAGGTTTTGCAAAATGCCGATTTGTTTATCACGCACTGCGGGATGAACAGTGTTAACGAAGCCATGAGCTTTGGGGTTCCAATGCTCGCAATGCCTATCATCAATGACCAGATTGCTAATGCCAAACGAATAGCCGAACTTGGAATAGGAATGCGCATGCGTGCATTCCCTACAACGGCAGATAAACTTTACAGAAACGCCCTGCAACTTTTGAATAATGCCGAAATAAAAAAGAACACTTCTTGCATAAAGGAAAGAATAGCAGGCGAAAATGAATTTTCAGATATAGTTGACAAAGTTGAAGAATGCATAAAGTGATATTATGGGCATAAAGGGAATCGCATAACTGCCATTGGAAGGCCCTTAAAAGCGCACATTTAATAAACCATCTGACTTGGTTTTTTAACGGATGGCAGTCTGATGATATTTTAAAGTCGGCTGACTATCTATTGTTACCTGAATAATCTCTATGGGCATTAGAAATTTTGGTTGCGAATGTAGTCAATTATTTCGTGAGCGGCGAATCTATTTCCGCCCGCTTTACTCATTGCTTGCTGAAATTCTTGTACGACCTTTTTAATTTTAACATCATTCATCACATCAAAGGCAGCACATTTTAAGCTTTCGGATGATAGCTTCTTTCTATTCAGCCTTTTTCCCAATCCCAGTTCATTGACTCTATTGGCAACCGTTGGTTGGTCATTACCCACTGGCACAACTAACATGGGCACCCCGTAATACATAGCTTCGTTTACGCTGTTCATTCCCCCGTGGGTAATAAACAAAGAAGTATGTTGCAAAACTTCTAATTGCGGAACAAAGGAGTGAACCCTAAAATTCTTGGGTATTTGACCAAGTTTTTTTACCGAAACGGTTTGTCCAATGGAAAGAATAACTGTGACATTTTCGCGGGCAAACGCTGCGAAGCACTTTTTATAAAAGGACACAGAACTGTTGAGCAATGTACCAAGTGATATGTAAATAAGCGGGTTCCTTATTTCTTCAAAATCTATATGTATATTACTGCTCCTATGTACAATGGAGGGGCCGATAAATTTGTAATTGGCACTGGGAAATTCATTATTGAGTATTTGAAATTCCTTAAGTGTATAAACATAGTTTAGCTCTGGTGGGTTAAAAACAATTTCATCTATAATATCATTTGTTCTCAATTTAAAGTTTTTGCATATAACTCGTGACAGCACTTGGTACAACAATCTGAATCTGAAAATACTGGTCATGTAAAGTCCGCCCGTTTTTGCAAACATGTCAAGTACAGTCTGATTTAATGCAAATGTGGAAAACAGACGAACAGATGGTTTTCGCAATCTGTCGGCAAGACTTTTTCCAACACAAAATAAAATCTCATAAACAATACAGTCATAGTCCGAGCCTATGCGTAGCGCCGTATTATAAGCGGCTCTCCAACTTTTTATTTCTTTTTGAGTCGGACTTAATGTGTCAGGGTAATCATCATATACAACAAACTGGGCGCCTGTAATAAGTACCCTATCTTTCCATTCAGGAGCTTGAATATAAGTAACTTCGCATCCCTGTTCAACTAATTCTTTTGCCAAGCCCAGCGTAGGATTTGTATGTCCGGAAAAGGGTAAATTTATCATCAGTACTTTAAGATTTTGTTCTTCGATCTTCATATTATACCCCCTCATCCAGTAAAGGCCTGTATAAGTCCTTGATACGTTTTATATCCTCTTCATCAATAATAGGAGTTCCAATTTTCTCTAACATAAACAATAGAAAGTCTAATCTGCTGGATACCTCTTTATAACTTCTTTTAAATAATACAGGATCAAGCCAAACATCTATACATAACGCCAGAATTTCCCCTAATTCTTTGGGACAGGAGCATTGGAATTCTCCCTGAATCACACCTTGCTCTATTATTTGTGACACGAATGGTGCAACAATGTTATTCAAGTTGCGGATTTCATTTAACAACGCGAAAGGAATCTTTTCTATCCAATTATAATGTATCAATTGTCTCTGAACATCATTATTGGCAGTGTATGAAATTATTTCTGAGATTTTCTCTTTCGTTGTCAATGAATCATCTGCAACTAACCGCTCAAAAAAAACATTTATCTTAAGTTGTGCTTCTTTTGTCACAGATTCCAATATGTCTTGTTTGCTCTTGAAATGATGATACATTGCACCTCTCGATAATTGTGTAATATCTATAATGTCCTGAGTTGTAGTTGCTTCATAACCCTTTGTTGCAAACAAGGTAAATGCACCTTTAATTATTTTCTCTTTAGCATTTTTTGTTTTTTCTTCTCTTTTCATAGTTACCTCCATAAACAAACAGATTGACTGTTTGTTTTTAATATACAATCTTTTTCCGATATTGTCAAGCTGTAATAAGTCACAACAAGGAATCGATCTCCCGTTTTTAATTTCAATATTGCCTGCAGGTTAAGAAATTATGAATATACATTAACGTATACTCAATTGTAAAAATAATTTCAATT